>DAOVQV010000039.1 GCA_030628445.1 Phycisphaerae bacterium
GGGTTTTCCTGCCCTATCCTGGCGACCGACACGAAGACCACAAAGAGGTGTTCGACGCGTGCATGGTCGCTCTTCGGCCGGCGGGCGGGAAGAAGGGCGTCACCCGCATCCTCTGCTACGAAACTGTCTCCGAAACGCACTGGTCCGCCCCCGGTATTGAGCCGTCCTTCCAGCCACAGCTATGGGTTGACATATCCGATTATCTGTCGGTCAAACTGGAGGCGATGCGCAAATATACGTCGCAATTGCGGGAGGAGCCCGATGCTAGGTCCCTCGATGCCATCTCATCCTTGGCGAAGTGGCGCGGCAGCATAGTTGGGATGCTTGCGGCCGAGTGCTTTGTTGTGGTCCGGGAGTGTTGGCTGGCACGATGAGCCCATGTATCGTCTTTGCCGGTTCAAGCTTAACCCGTTGATGTTTGATATCCGCGACGGCGGTTGGCGTCATGCCTCTCGGTATCGGTCAGCCAATAGCCGGGATGTCGTAGGGCGCGCCGCCGTTGTCGAGCGACTTTTGAGCCATGCATCCGACGGCGACGGACATGCGCCCGGCCAGGGCCGGAACCGGCGGGTCCCGGTCCTCCAGCACCATGTCCACGAAATCGGCGCATATCCCGGCGTCCGACCCGCCGTGCCCGACCTCTTCGAGGCGATTCTTGTCCAGCTCGCCCAGGTCGATCGTCACGTCGGGCTGGCGGTTCTGCCCGTCCCTCCTGCGCCAGATCCAGATCTTGTTTTCCAGCTCGTTGTTCTCGATCCGCCCCTTCGTCCCGATGAAGACGTAGTTGCGGTGGTAGTCGGGCGTGAAATGGCACTCGTTGTAGGTCGCCTTGATCCCGCCGTCCAGCTCCATGATCGTCACGTAGTTGTCGGGGATGTCGACTTCCTTGCGAAACGCACAGTACTGCCGGTCGGGCTTCTTGGCGCTCATCAGATCGTGCACGTCGTCGGGGCAGGTCGCCGTCAGCTCACAGTTTTCGCACTTCAGGTCGTTGGGCTTATCGCCGCCGAAGTAGTCCAGCCCGCCGAAGGCCGCCACGCGCCGCGTGTATCGGCCGGTGACGAAATGCATCACGTCGATGTCGTGACAACCCTTCTGCAGCAGCAGCGACGTGCAATTGGCCCGCAGGGCATGCCACCCGTGGAAGTAATACAGCGTCCCCATCCCGACAAAGTGGCGGATCCAGACCGCCTTTATCTGCCCGATCTCGCCGGACTCGACCAGCTCCTTCATCTTCCGCACGAACGTCATGTACCGCATGTTAAACCCGATCATCAACTTCCGGTGGGCATCGCGTGCGGCGGCGAGCATGCGGTCGCACCCGTCGATGGTAATCGCCATGGGCTTGTCACAGTAGACGGGCTTACCGGCCTGCAGGGCCGCGATCGCGTGTTCCTCGTGAAACTTATCGGGCGTGGTGACGGCGACCGCGTCGATGTCGTCGCGGGCGAGCAGCTCGTGATAGTCCAGCGTGCAGAACGCGTCCGCGTTACCGTACTGGCGGAATTGGTCCAGGTTGTACTGCGAGATGTCGGCCGCGGCCGCGACGATGGACTTACCGTCCGGGTCATGCCAATAGCGGCTCAGCCGCCCGCGACCGTTGATCCCGATTATCCCGATGCGAAGCTGCGTGTCTTTCATTGCAGCACGTCTCCGATAGAGCATGTTAAGGTTGAGATGCCGTATTCAGGCGTCGGTGAGGACCAGGCTGGCAAGGAAGGCGAAGCAGGCATAGCCGAAGCTATGCCGATGCAGCCTGACACCGCCAGCCGAAGCCGCAACCAGCATGAATGCGGCAGATCAATGTTAAGATGCTCTGAAGGCCCTGGCCCGAATACAAGAGAATCAATCATACCAAACGTCGCCGGAGGGGGGAATCGCCACTACGGGAACAGACTGTCCGCCGGGTCTTCGCCCGCTCAGTGACGCCGCGGGTTACAAACCACGTGTCAACTGCTCCGTGCCCTCGCTTCCTTTTGCCCGTCGAACTCATCGCCTCGGAAAGTGTGCCCGAGATATGTCCGCCGGACCAGCGGATCGGTAACCAGATCGCGGGGCGGGCCCTCCCGCAGGACCTTCCCGTTATCAATTATGTACGAGCGGTCCGTTACGCTGAGCGTCTCGCGGACGTTGTGATCGGTCAGCAGGATGCTTATTCCCCGGTCCTTAAGCCCGCGAATCTCACGCTGGAGGTCCTCGACGGCGATCGGATCGACACCGGAAAACGGCTCGTCCAGCAAGATCATCGTCGGATTTGTGACCAGCGCCCGGGCGATCTCAAGCTTGCGCCGCTCCCCGCCGGACAGCGTCCTGGCCAGTTGGTCCTCAAGCGGGACCAGGCCAAACTGATTAAGCAACTGCTCGCACCGCTCTCGGCGATCATGCTTGGTCAGGTTCATCGTCTCCAGGATGGCGAGGATGTTCTGGCGGACGGTGAGCCGCTGAAAGACGCTGGGCTCCTGGGAGAGATACCCCATCCCCCGCCGGGCCCGTTTGTACATAGGGACCTTGGTCACGTCGACCCCGTCGAAGACAACCCTCCCGGCATCGGGGTTTATCATCCCGATGGTCATGCGAAAGGTCGTGGTCTTTCCGGCTCCGTTTCTGCCCAACAGCCCGACAATCTCGCCCTGGCGGACCACGAACGACACCTCATCCACAACCGCCCTGCCGCTGTACCGCTTTATCAGCTTCTTGGTTTCCAGCAGTATCATATACGCCCTTCAAGGCCCACCAAGCTCCACAAGCCGGACAAGGGCCGGCTGTGGATAACTTGTGAGCAAGTTCTCGGCCGTCACAGGACCGCAAGGGCCCCGACAGCGACCTAAGAAACCCTAACGAGGCCAAGACCAGGCCGGACAAGCGCCCCACCACCAGACACTTGAGGGCCTAAAGTCATTGTTATTAAGTTGTTACATTCGTACTTGACATCGCATCTGCCGCCGGGCCGTAGTGAGAAAACCCACACAGCCCCGTGACACGGCCGCATCCTCGCTTCCATCAGTTCTGGGCGGGCCAGCCCGGCAAGATCCCACCGCAACAGTGTGAATAACTCAGCTAAATTGTGCCGGTTCTTACGTACCTAAAAAGCATCCATCGGCGCTACCGGGCCGCCTAGCGAATAAGCCGCATCCTGCCCACGTTCGGGATAATTGGCAGTCCGGCCAGGCCGGGCGGTCTGTATCCACTTGGCCAATAGACGCAAAAAGCCTTTCCAATGAGGTTATACCGCGGGACCGTGCCCAACTGATACACCGCCTCACCTTGTGCATCTCGAAGCTGGAGCGTCGGTGCCGCCTCGGTCCACGTTCGCCCGTCATGGCTCTGAGGGGAGTTGTCGCCCAGCACGAAGAACTCATCCAGGTCGGGGTTGTCCGGATCCTTCGCCAGGACAAGCGGATGTCCTGTAGTGCCCCACCCGGGCTGGTGGGGCGCGACGCCAAGTGACCTGGCGTAATCGCCCGTCACGTCCGGGCGGATGAAACGCAGGTCCGGTGAGGTGTAGTATACATCCCGCATCACGGCGATGTGGCGCAACTGGGCGGGCCCGCCCTGTGCTGCTATGCCCACTCGCGGGATCGGGATCGCCCGGCGGCGAACCTTCGCGACCCGCTGCTTAACCCACTCGTAATCACCGGGAAACTGCTCGTCAGTGCTCTGCAGGATCATCTTACCGTCAACCCAGAGCGTCACGCGGAAGTCCGCGTGCGCCAGCACCACCTCGGACCCGCGATCCAACTGAAGCGGCGCGATTCTGCTGGTGTCCCAAAGCTGCCAGCCCTCCTGGGACGCGGATGTGTCTCGATAGAGAAGCTCCACCGACCCATCTACGCCTACCTGAGCCTTAAAGAGATGCTCGAAGCTGCTGAGGAACAGGCTCAGCGTGGTGTCCGCCGCTTGGGGGACAAGGACGACTGAAAGCTTCAGGTCGCCGCAAACATCGATCGCCGGTTCGACGTTCTTGATCTCCTCGCCCGGGCGGTTGTACCCGTAGCGCGGCAGGAAAGACTCCCAGCGGGCCGCCAGTTCAATGAAGGCGGGTTCTTCGCTTCCAGAAAAAGCAAATCGCCGCCCGGAACCTGCGGTAAGGTCCCACGCCTGTCCACCAACGCCGCGAACCCACCGCGGGGCCCGGCTCCTGGCCGCCCAGGCCGGTTCGGGATGGTAATCGTTATCATAAATCACCTGCCACATCGCCTCCTGGGCGCGGGGGGGCTTGCGGCGAATCCGCCATGGCTCGGACGGGGAGCTCTTCACGAAAACGTCACCATGAACGATCTCTATGGTCTCCCCGGGCAGACCTATCAGGCGCTTGATGTAGTTCTCACGATTGTTCTGGGGATTCTTGAATACCACGACTTCCCACGGCTTGGGCTCACGAAACGGGTAGAGGTATTTCAGAACCAGGACGCGGTCGCCCCCGTTTATGGAGCTCATCTGTGATTGGCTATATCGGCAGTTCGGACATCGAGCATCGTGGGGATGGAACTTGGTGCGGCGAGTATAGCGAATCGGGACCTCGGTGCTGTTCTGCAGGCCGTGGGCATACTGATACCCGCACTTGGGACACGTGATATCCCAATGTTCGCCCAAAAGACGCGGCGCCATCGAGCCGGTGGGAATCACGAACGCCTCGAACAGAAACGCGCGCAGCACAAATGCCAAGACAATCGCCACCCAGATGCTCTGGACCGTATCGCGGACGGAGACTAACTCTTGTTGAACTCGATCGGGCCTCCGAGCCATAGTAGCGAACACCATAGCCTCTAGAGCCACCCAAGCCAAGGGCCTATGCTAAATTTCGCACACCTGCACACCGGGCAAATGCAATTGCAGAGGCGCCAGTGTTGACCGTCGCGGGTTTGCGTGCTAGTACGTTATGGGTCAGACTCCCCGGGGGGGATATCGCGGATAAGGAGATCGCTTGATGGACACTTCGCAGTTGGCTCAGCGGATTAAGCAGGCCGCTTACCTGGAAGGCGATTTCCTCCTGCGTTCAGGTAAACGCAGCAAGTACTATCTGGATAAATACCTGTTCGAGGCGGAACCTGATATCCTCGCCGAACTGGGCAGGCGGTTCGCCGCGTTCGCAGAGGATGCAGACCTTATCGCCGGAGCAGAGCTGGGCGCGGTGGCGCTGGCGGCGGCGACGTCCTTGGCGGCGGTAAAGCCCTTCATCATCGTCCGTAAGGCCCGCAAGGACTACGCCACCAGCAAGCTCATCGAAGGCCCCGAAGTGGCGGGCAAGACAGTCCTATTGGTAGAGGACGTCGGGACGACGGCCGGAGCGGCGCTGGAGGCGGCCAGGACACTCACCGACACCGGCGCCACCATCACGCGGATCGCCTTCGTCATCGACCGCATGGAAGGCGCCCGTCAGAACGTGGAAGCCGGCGGGTTTCAATTCGAGACCCTACTTACGAAGGAAGACTTGGGAATCTGAGCCCAAGTCCGCCAATAGACCCAAATCTACACTGCTGCAGGCGCCCGATGAAGGCGAAATTGACAAACAAACTCTGGCTCGTCGCAGCCGCGGCGATCCTGGTCGGGTGCGGCCAGAAGGGCGCGACAGGCCCGCAAGAATACTCATCCGCCCGGAGGGAGACGGTCCAGCGGGAAGTGCAAGCTAAATGGGGAAAATCACTGGACGAGTTGGAGACCGTAACGCTGGTCGCCATCAGCCCCCACAACGAGAACATCCAGAACGAATTCACCTGGGCCTTCTCGCTGCATCATGCAAAGCAGTACGGTCAGACCGTTCATATCGAATGGCGGACCGTTGGCGGCGGGTCCAGCTCGATCGTCCGGTTCCTGCGAAACGTATACGCCCGAAGCGAAAGCTGCGGTATCG
Source organism: Phycisphaerae bacterium (assembly GCA_030628445.1). Taxonomy (GTDB): domain Bacteria; phylum Planctomycetota; class Phycisphaerae; order SM23-33; family SM23-33; genus DAOVQV01. Next base: position 5,852 of record DAOVQV010000039.1, read on the forward strand.
ATCTGCTGTGGGGAGGCGGGGAGTTTCACTTCCAAAAGCTCGCCGCACAGGGCCTGCTGGATCCGATGGAGCTGTCGGGGGACGTGCTGGCGGAGGTCCCAGCCGTGTTCGGCGGCCTGGAGATGTACGACGAGCAGTTGCGTTGGTGCGGCTCGGCCGTCAGCGGGTTCGGATTTATCTACAACGTAACCATGCTTTCCCGCTGCGGGATCGACCCGCCAAGGAAGTGGGAAGACCTGTCGCGCCCGGAACTGGCGGGGTATTTGGCGCTGGCCGATCCGACACAGTCCGGCTCGGCAGCGGCTGCCTACGAGATGATCGTCCAGTCGGCACCGACCTGGCCGGAAGGCTGGGCAAAGCTGCTGGCGATACTGGCCAACGCCAACCGCTTCACCGACAGCGCCGGGGCGGCCGCCAACGCCCCGGTGCTCGGCGAGGCCCTGGTCGCCACCGCGATCGACTTCTACGGGGCGACACGGGTCGCCGAGGCCCCCGAAGACCTACTCTACGTCAGCCCCCCCGGGCAGACCGCCTTCAGCCCGGACCCGATTGCGATCCTGAAGAACCCGCCGAATCGCACGCTGGCACAACGGTTCGTGGATTTCGTCATGTCGCGCCGCGGGCAGGCGCTGTGGGCGGTTCGCCCCGGCGAGCCCGACGGGCCCGTCCGCAGCCCTCTGGGACGCCAACCGATCCGCCGGGATGTCTACGAGCACTACGCCGGTAAGTTCTCGCCCTGGATCGTAAACCCGTACAGACAAGGCAGCGAGCTGAAGCTCGATACCGAAATGCGAAAGGTGCGATTCGGGCCGCTGAAGCTGCTGGTCAGGGCGGCGGGGATCGACAATCGCAACGCCCTGCGGGCGGCCAGAGACAAGCTCATCGAAACCAACTTCGAACCCCGGCGGGTCCGACAGTTCAACCGCCTCCCTAAAAACGTCGCTACGCGCGGCGAGATAGCACGAGTCGCCCAGCTGCTGAAAGACCCGACAGCGGCGGAGCGAATCCTGACCGACTGGACAACCTTTTTCCGCGACAAATACGACCGCATCAGCAGGTAAGAGCCATTCGCAAGCAAAGCGACAATCCTCTGATCCGCTTGGCGCGGGCTACAACGGCCCGGCCGGTTCCGCTGGGGGCGACGATAGGGCTCATCCTGCTGCTTGCGGCGCTGCTGATCGCCCCGGTGTGTCTGGCGATCTCCAACGGATTCATCCGCGACGGTCACTTCAGCGTCTACTGGTTCGCCCGGATCTTGACCAACAATGTGATCCTGGCGGAGCTGGGCAACGGTGTGCTTCTGGCGACCACGACGACCTGCGTATGCATCCTTATCGCGCTGCCGCCCGCGCTGATCCGGGCGCGGTGCCGGTTTCGCGGCCAGGGCATCCTGGCGGTGGCGATACTTGCCCCGATGATCCTGCCCCCATTCGTCGGGGCGTTGTCAATGAGGCACCTGCTGAGTCAGTTCGGCGTCATAAACCTGGTCCTGGAGCGGATCGGGCTGCTGGACTCCGCACGCTCGGGGCCGCCGGATTGGCTGGGAAGCGGGTTTACGGGCGTCGTGATCCTGCAGAGCCTGCATCTTTTCCCGATCATGTACCTCAACGCCTCAGCCGCTCTGGCGAACGTCGATCCAGCCTACGCCCAGGCTGCCCGCAATCTCGGGGCGGGGGCGGGGCGGACTTTCCTTTCGATCACGCTGCCGCTGATAAGGCCCGGGCTCTTCGCCGGTGGTACGCTGATCTTCATCTGGGCCCTCACCGACCTGGGCACCCCGGCGATTATCGGTTACGAGCACGTCGTGCCGGTGCGGATATTCAAGGAGCTGATGAACGCCGAGACCAGCGCCAGGACGTACAGCCTCGTGTTCGTGCTGCTGTCGGGGTCCATCACCCTGTACGTATTGGGTAAGTTCATCTTCGGGAGGGCCGTTGCGGGCCAATCGTCCAAGGCCACCGTCGCCGCCGAGACCCGCCTGCTGGGTCCGTGGGGTACCGCCGGCGCCTGGTTGATATTTGGCGGGCTGCTGTTCGTGGCGCTTCTACCGCACATCGGCGTTGTGCTGACGGGTATCTCGGGACGATGGGTCAATACGATTCTGCCCACCAAGTACACCCTGCGCCATCTGAGCTTTGTGGTAACGCAAAAGGAGACCTACAACAGCATCCTCAACTCCCTGCGATACGCGAGTGTCTCGACGGGTATTGACATCGTAATCGGGTGCCTGGCGGCCTGGCTGATCGTCAGGTCGCGGACGGTTGGTAAGGGCCTGCTCGATGCCCTTACCATGCTGCCGCTGGCCGTCCCGGGGCTGATACTGGCGGCGGGGTATGTGGCGATGACGGCGCCGGGCACGCCGCTGGAGGGAATCGGGCCGCTCAAGGACCCATTCATCATCCTGGTTATCGCCTACGCGGTCCGCCGGCTCCCGTTTGTGGTCCGCGGTGTATCCGCCGGGCTGCAGCAAGTGCCCGAATCACTGGAGGAGGCCGCCCGTAACCTGGGCGCGTCCAAGCTGAGGACCGCAATTTGCATCACAGCGCCGCTGATCGCGGCGAATATCGTAGCGGCCGGGGTGTTGACGTTCGCCTTCGCCATGCTTGAGGTCAGCGACTCGCTGATCCTGGCGCAGGTGTCGCGCGATTACCCTATCACCAAGCAGATTTACATCCTGGCGACGTCCGGGACGCAGGATGGGGCCAACGTCGCGGCGGCGCTGGGTGTGTATGGGATGGTGTTTCTTGGCGCGACGCTGGCGATTGCCAGTGCGCTTCTGGGCAGGAGGCTGGGAGCGATCTTCAGAGCCTGAGGATTTGCCCCGGCGCCCGACGCACCCGAGAATGAGAATACGAAAAGAGCAACAATGACCAGAATCAGACTTGAGGCGGTTACGAAGGTTTTCGGTTCCGGCCCGGATGCGGTCGCGGCGGTCGACAACGTGTCGCTTTCCGTCGAATCCGGCGAGCTTTATTTCCTGCTGGGCCCCAGCGGGTGCGGGAAGACGACGCTGCTTCGCATCATCGCCGGTCTGACCGAACCGACGGGCGGACGTGTGTTCTTCGACGATCGCGACATAACGAACTTACCCGTCCAGCGGCGCAACACCGCCATGGTGTTCCAGAACTACGCACTGTGGCCGCACATGACCGTAGACCAGAACGTGCAATTCGGACCCAAAATGAAGGGCGCACCGCGGCGACGGCGAGGGGAGCTGGCCCGGTCGCAGTTGGCGCGGGTGCAGATGGTCGCCTTCGGGTCCCGCAAGCCGAACCAGCTGTCCGGCGGACAGCAACAGCGCGTGGCGCTGGCAAGGGCGCTGGCGGCAGGCGCCGATGCGTTGCTGCTCGACGAGCCGCTGTCCAATCTGGACGCACGCCTCCGCCTGCACATGCGGGGTGAGCTGCGCCGATTGGTCAAGGAGACTCACACGACGGCCGTCTACGTAACGCACGACCAGACCGAAGCTCTCTCCATGGCCGATAGAA
>DAOVQV010000267.1 GCA_030628445.1 Phycisphaerae bacterium
CCGCACCAGCGGCCGGATGATGTCCTGGAACCCGTCGCGGGCGCCATCCTTGGCCTGCCGAGCGCCCTGGGCAGCGGTCTGGGCAGCAGTGTGTGCTGGGTAGTCGGTCGTCCACGTCGCGGCGGTGGCGTTGAGGTCCACCACGTCACCGGCCACGAGCCCCAGGTCGGCCAGGTGGTTGTTGACGTACACGATGAAGTTGTTCTGCCAAGCGTGGAAATGGGCGTCACCAGCGGGGATGTAATCTCCAGCCATCTGTCGCTCCTTCTGTGGAAGGTCTGCATGGACCGCCCCGGCGTGCCATTGCCCCCAGGGCGCTACTGCTATACCGCCATGGTAGGCAGCGCCCCAAGTCCTGTAAAGTGGGCGTTTGCCGGCCGTTACGGCCATGGGGGCGACATTCCGGGCCGTCCGGCAACCATTGCCGGGCTTCCGGGGAAGAGTGCCGGACGTCCGGGGAAGAGTGCCGGAAGTCCGGGGACGAGTCCCGGAGCCCCCGCGATGGTCCCCGGAAGCCCGTAGAAGAGTCCCGGATGTCCGGGAACGAGCCCCAGGCGCCCGGGGACGGTCCGCGGAACCCCGCGGAAGAGTGGCGGGTGTCCGCGGGATTCTCGCAGAGTCCCGCTGACGTTCCTCGAAGCCCCACCGGCGGATAAGATAGCGGCCGGTTGCCAGGCTAAGAGTCCCGGACAGATCGGGCGGCCGATCCACCAATCACCGGAGGACGACCTATGCGTGAGTTGCCGCCGCCGTTCAAGCTGGACTTGCGTGCGCTGCTGGCCAAGGCAAAGCGGCAAGCGGGAACCCGCCTCGGGGCCGTCACAATTCGCCTGCCCTTTGTCTCCTTCAGCGTTGCCCCAAATGACCTCGAACAGAGAGTCGCTCGCGAGGTCGTGATACGCACGGCGGACCGTCGCGTGTTGAACGCCTTCGAATGCTGCGATAGCTGCATTGAGCAGGCTCTGGCGTCACTCCAGGACATTCGCCGTTTGCTTGTTGACAAACAGGTCGAGCTTACGCAGGCAACGGTGGGTGACGCTATCCAACCTCTTCCGCGTCGAGGTCGCGATCCCGCGCCGGGTATTCCGACAGGCTGTTGCGCTTCGGGTTCCGATTTGGGAGCGCGAGACCCTCGCTTGCGCTTCGGGCTCTGATTTGGGAGCGTAAGACCCTCGCTTGCGCTTCGGGCTCTGATTGGTAACCGACCCAGGCGTCATGCTTCCTGCATTGTGTTATTTTGAGGGCGATAAGTGGAAGCGCTCCGCGCATGGTCGTAGGATGAATGTTGACGACGCCGGACGAGAGGATCGACGATGGGGCACACCGAGCGCTGCACGAAAGCCGAGTTGCGAGCCCGGCTCGATTTCGACGACTCGAAACTGATCGCCGAGTGCGAGGTGGATCGTTACCGCGCGAGCGGCCCGGGTGGGCAGCATCGTAACAAGGTGGCCTCGGCGATTCGGCTGCGCCACAAGTTGAGCGATCTAATCGTGGTCGCGACGGAAAGCCGGTTGCAAGGTGAGAACAAGGCGCGGGCGCTGCGACGGCTGCGGTCGGCGGTCGCGCTGGTGGCCCGCGTGCCGTTACCGGAGAAGATCGTTTGGCCGCGGTCGGTTGACGTATCGCAACGACGGCTGCGCGTTAACGAGAAGAATCCGGCGATTCATCATGTGATCGCACTTGTGCTCGATGCATTTGCGGGGAGTGGGGGGCGGGTGGCCGAGGCGGCCAAATCGCTCGGACTGACTTCGTCGAGCCTGACGCGGTTCTTGAAAGAGCATCCGAAAGCGTGGCGTGAAGTGGGGCGGATTCGCGGCGAAGCCGGGCGACCGCCGTTGAAGGGATGATCGTTCACGCGGTCCCCAGTCTGAATAGTGGGTACCCGGCGGTTCGTTGACGGGTGACGTGGGGGCCAGTACGGTTTTGCCGTCATGGTTCCTTTCACGCATTCCAGGATTAACAGTGTAGACACGCCGAGGCGGTGGGGTAGCGCTCGATTGTTCGCGGTATTGAGCGTGATGGTCGTTCTTGGGGCCGGTGCGCTTACTTTTGGACAGGACCCGGTAGTTTCGACGCAGCCGGCGTCTTCGCAAGCAGTCGAGACGGTCAGCCCGCCGCCGACGCCCGATGCCAAGTACGGGGCCTGGGTCCTGCTGCCACCATTGGTGACGATCATCCTGGCGATCGCGTTGCGGCAGGTGATTCCCGCATTGGCGGTCGGCGTGCTGATTGCCGCGTACATGCTTGTGCCGTGCCAGCCGCCGCCGCCGGATGCTTATGGCGGTGGGGTGGTTTGGGGTTTGCGGCTGGCAATTGAGAGATATCTGCTCGGGGCGCTGGCCGGCATCGATGCCGACACCGGCGGGGTCGATTACAGCCACCTGAAGATCATCGTTTTCACGTTCATGATCGGCGGGATGGTGGGGGTCGTCGCCGCCAACGGCGGTACGCGGGCGGCGGTGGAGCGTGTGGCCCGGTGGGCGTCGAATCGCGAGCGCGGGCAGTTGGCGACCTGGTTCGCGGGGATGATCGTGTTCTTCGACGACTACGCCAACGCCATGATCGTCGGGCCGTCGATGCGTCCGATGACGGACCGGCTTCGCATCAGTCGGGCGAAGTTGGCTTATATCGTCGATTCGACCGCCGCCCCGGTCTCGTCGATCGCGCTGATCGGGACGTGGGTCGGGGCCGAGATCGGTTACATCCAGATTGGGTTGGACAATGTCCGGGCCGCGGCTCCGGCGTTCCTCGACGGGGTGACGGCCTACGGCGCGTTTCTGGCGAGCATTCCCTACCGGTTCTACGCCATCCTGGCGCTGGTGATGGTGTTCCTGGTGGGGTGGCTGGGTCGTGATTTCGGCTCGATGAGAAAGGCCGAGGAACGCGCCACGGAAACAGCCCCAGGCGAGTCGGGCACCATTGGTACACCGGAGGCGATGACCGGCCGCGCCTGGTATGCGGTCGTGCCCGTGCTGGTGCTGGTATTTTTAACGATGGCGCTGCTGGTTGTTACCG
>DAOVQV010000199.1 GCA_030628445.1 Phycisphaerae bacterium
AGTAAGGACCAAATCGCACCGACCGGCGAGTTTCTCTACGCGCCTCACCGCCGAATCCCACCCGCCGGCCTCGAACAGCTCGCCCAGCACCACCTCGGAAAGGCCCGCCCGCTCCATCCCCCGCAAGGCCCGCCCCGCCGAACCGATCGCCAGCATCTTGGACAGCTCATCGAAAACCCGCTCGCCGCTTATGGAACTGATCTTAGCTGCGTGCTTGCGTGCGGCGGCGGCAGTGGCGGGGGCGATCCTAAAATCCAGGCGGACCGCAAACCGCACCGCGCGAAGCATCCGCAGGTAATCCTCCCCGAACCGCTCGGCCGGGTCTCCGATGGTCCGGATCACCCCGCGGGCCAGGTCCCGCCTCCCACCCACGTAGTCGATCACCTTCCCGGCGACCGGATCGTAGAACATCCCGTTGATGGTGAAGTCCCGCCGCAGGGCGTCGTCGCGGGCGGTGGCGAACCGCACCCCGTCAGGCCGCCTCCCGTCGCTGTAAGACAGGTCGGTGCGAAACGTGGTGACCTCGACCTTGCGGTTCTCGTGGATGACCATTGCGACGCCGAACTTCGCGCCGATCAGCAATACGCGCCTAAAGACCCGCTTGACCTGGCGCGGCGTGGCGTCGGTGGCTACGTCGTAATCGCTGCTTCGCCGCCCCAGCAGCATGTCGCGCACGCAACCCCCCGCCAGCAGGGCCTCGTGCCCCGCCGCTCGCAGCCGGCGGATTACCCAAAGGGCGGTCGATTTCGTGGCGGGCCTCATCATGCGGCGTATTGTAATGACAACCCGCTTCCGTGCATACAAGCGCCTCTAATCCCCCTAACCCCGGGCGAGCAGCAACAGGACCATGTCGCTGTAGCTGCGTGTTCGGTAAAGTTTCAGCGGCCCCATCGCGTCGGGGACCTCCAGCTTGCTCGGGACGCGGACGACGACAACGCCGTGGGGGGCCAGAACCTCCCCCAGCGGCGAGAAGATCGCCCCGGCCGCCCTGGCCCAGTCCCAGCGGCGGCTCTGGGCGTAGGGGGGATCGACGAAGCCCACGTCGACCTGCTCGTCCATGCTCCCCACCCAGCCCGGAAGCTTCCTCATCACGTCGCCGTCCCATATAACGCATCGATCGGCGGCCTGCACTGTCTGGATATTCCGCCGCAGGCGCCGCAGCGCGGCCCTGTGACGATCGGCAAAGAAGCACCGCTTAGCGCCGCGCGACATCGCTTCCAGCCCTAACGTCCCGGTCCCGCAGTACAGATCGACCACCACTGCACCTTCAAACCGGCCGGTAAGCATGTCGAAGAGCGATTTCTTTACGCTGGCAGTTATCGGGCGGGTGCACCGAGAGACGGGCCCGAGCAGCTTGCGCCCCTTAAACTCACCGGAAAGTATCCGCATGGGCTTAATCCTACAGGCCCGCGCGGGGACATAGAACGAGCTTCCATCACGAAATCCGAAGCTCAAAGCCCCAAATTCCGCGTTTGGGCGATTCTTGCAGCCGATTTGACCGACCAGCGCAAAAAAAATGCCCCGGCGGTAGGGCGGGAGCCGGGGCTGGGGCATTGGTGCCGGGCCGCTATGCAGGCCAGCTTCTGGTTGTCCAATTCGCTACGAACTTGCCGCAAGAGAAGCTTAGGATACAATTACACACCGGGCCAATGGTCCGGTGGACAAAGATGTAATAGAATGAGAAACCCATGCGAGCAGTCATGATCATCTCGTTGACGTTTGCGGCGCTGGTCAGTCCGCCCGGGTGCCTCCGATACACGCGGCCGGTCGCGCCGCCCCAGCGGCTGACCGCCCCCCAGAGGAGATTCGAAGCCCTCTGGGAGTCCGCCCGGCAGGTGCTGCGGCGATACTACTTCGAACTGGACAGACAAGACCGCCGCGCCGGTGTGATATCGACCCAGCCGCTGGTGGGGAGGCACTTCTTCGAACTGTGGCGCGCCGACGCCGCAACGCCCAAAGATGTGCTGGAAGGAACCGTCCAGTCGCTCATACGCCAGGCGACGGTAAGTATCTACTGCGACGACCGCTCATCCGGTAGATACAACGCCTCGGTCGAGGTCCGCCTGTGGCGGTCGAACAAGCAGACGTTCCAGGTCACCAGCACTTCCGAGGCCTACGGGCTGGCGGGCGCCGGGGGCGGGACCGCCCGCAGACGCCTGCTCGTAGATTCCGGCCGATCGGCCCCGGCCGACCATCTCGTCTCGCTGGGGTGCGACGAGCAACTCCAGGCCAGGCTGACCGAAGAGATCCTCGCCACGGCCGCCCTCATGCTCACCGGGCCCAGCGAAGGATCGGTCGCCCGACGGTTCCGCCAAATCTTCGGCCAGGAGCTGCCCACCCCGCGCGACCGGCCCTACGTTCCGCCCAACGAACCGGCCCAACGTTGAAAACCAACCCCCGCTGCAAGTCCTCAGAACCTTTGACACCACGCATCGGTTCGCTCATCGTTCAAGGGCCACCGCCACCCCGATGCGGCCGCGTTGCTGACTGTCTCAGCAGTCCCAATGATTACGCCTGGACAGAAACACAATCGGCAAATCGATAGTTACACCAAAGTCTTGACAAAACTCCCACTTGTGGTATATTTATGTTTGCTCGTTATGGCTCTTTGGAGTTGAGGAGCTTGCTCAGATGAAAACGCTCATTCTTGGGGTGGCCGCCCTTCCTATAGCGGCCCTGATCTTTCTGTCTTCAGCGCCCGCCACTGCTTTTGGTGCGATCGCGCCGTCATTCCACTTCATTGGATCTTCCTGGCGAGGATACCCCCCCTACATCGAACCAGCTTGCGAGATTGCCGATATCTCGGCCGATGGTTCAGTAGCCACCGGATACCAGTGGGGAACCCCCGGATTCGGGTTTCGCTGGACCCTCGCAGCGGGCTTGGCGGAACTCGGCGAACTGACCGGAAAAGTTGGGTTTTACTTGCCCAGAGCCATGTCCGCCGACGGATCTGTCATCGCAGGCACCAGACTTACCTGCATAGACATGGAAGGATGGATCTGGACCCAACAGACCGGGATGCAGCCGCTTACCCAGACGATGGGACTGACGGATGTCAGCTTCGCAATCCACCACATATCGGCCGACGCCACCGTGTTGCTTGGGCACAAGGTTCCAGATGGCGACTCTGCGTTGTTCCGTTGGAGCGAGGACACGGGCTTCGTTACGCTCGGGACATTAGCCGGCGGGAATGCCGTCTGGGGCGGCAGGGTCTCCGGCGACGGTAGCGTCGTCGTCGGAACCTGCGCCTTTCGTTCCGGTCCAGGTGAACAGTTGCTGCGCTCGGAAGCGGTCCGTTGGCTTGAGGATGGCACGCCGGTCAGCCTTGGAATCTTGCCTGGTTTCGATTGCAGTTTGAGCCGCGGGGTCTCAGCCGATGGTTCCGTCATTGTTGGAACCTGCAGGACCATAGCCGATAATCCAAATGATATGCTTATGAACGCGTTCCGTTGGACCCCGCAAGGCGGGATGACTCTCTTGGATATCCCAGCCCAGCAGAGCAGCACGGTAGGAGTCTCGGGCGATGGGCAGACCATCGTCGGATGGTGGAGCGAAGGGGGGCCCTATATCTGGAACGCCGCAGATGGATTCAGATCGATAGAGGACGTGCTGGTAAACGACTGCGGCCTGGATCTCGCGGGCTGGGAGATCCAGAAAGTATATGGCATATCCGACGATGGTTCCACCGTGTTTGGACAGGCCAAGCGACACGTTGAGCCTGAATGGGGCGCCCGTAACTACACCGAATACCAGAGCTATGTTGCGACCATTCCCGAGCCGGCGACGGTAGCGCTGCTCGGTTTCGGTTCGCTCCTGCTGATTCGCCGGCGGCGAAGATAGATTCAAC
>DAOVQV010000014.1 GCA_030628445.1 Phycisphaerae bacterium
GGCGTGGGCCCCAAAAAAGCCGCGGCGCTGATCGGGCAGTACGGCTCGGCGAAGCAGGTGCTAGCACACGCCGACCAGATGACGCCCAAGCTGAAGGAAAACCTGCTCAAGTACGCCGACAACATCGACCTGGCCCGCAGGCTGGTGACGCTGGATCGAGACGTCCCGGTCAAGCTGGACCTCGCGGCGATGGAGTTTGTCGGGATCCGCGGAGAGTCGGTCAGGCCGATCCTCGCCGAGCTGGGGTTGAACCGCCTGCTGGAGCAACTGGACGCCCTCGGCGTCGGCGGCGCCGAAGGGACGCCCCCCGAAGGCGAACCCCAGATCGCCCCGGGCGACTCCAAGGCTGATTACACGTGCGTCGACACCCCCCAGGCCTTGACGAAACTCACCAAGAAACTTGGCGGCGTGAAGCGAATCGGCCTGGACACCGAGACGACATCCACCCAGCCGATGTGGGCCGAACTTGTGGGCATCTCGGTCGCCTGGGGCCCGGGTCGGGCCGCCTACCTGCCCCTCAAGGGCCCGCTGGGCGCCAAGACGCTCCAGTTGGAGCTGGTCGGCGAGAAGCTCGGGCCAATCCTCGCCGACACGAAGATCGAGAAGGTCGGTCACAACCTCAAGTTTGACCTGCTCGTGCTGCAAAAAGCCGGAATCGAAGTTACCGGCGAGATGTTCGACACCATAATCGCCGCTCACGTGCTCGATTCGACGCGGCCCAGCTACAAGCTGGACAACCTCGCCGCCGAGCTGCTGGATTACCGGTGCATCCCCATTGAAGAGGTCATCGGGACGGGGCGCAACCAGATTACCATGGACGCCGCGGCGGTGCAGACGGTGACGGTCTATGCGGCGGAGGATGCGGACATCGCATTGCGTCTGCGCGACGTGCTGGCGGCGCAGCTGAAAACGGAAGGCCTGACGGACCTGTTTGAGAAGCTGGAGATGCCCCTCTTACCGGTCCTCACCGAGATGGAACGCCGCGGGATACGCGTCGATCCGCAGATCCTCAAGCAAATGGAGCAGGAACTGTCCGTCCAGGCGGATGTGCTCCGCGATCGAATAACCACCGCTGCGGGCAGACAGTTCAATGTCGACTCGCCCAAGCAATTGGCCCAGGTGCTCTTTGACGAGCTGGGCTTACCGGTCATCAAAATGAAAAAGACGGGCCCCAGCACGGATGCGGATGTTCTGGAGCAGTTGGCCGTCGAGCATGAGCTTGCGGCGCTGGTGCTGGACTACCGACAGCTCGCAAAGCTGCTCAGCACGTACCTGTCGGGCCTCGGTCAGTGCATCCATCCGGAGACGCGACGTGTGCATACGAGTTTCCGGCAGACCGGGACGTCCACGGGCAGGTTGTCAAGCAGCGATCCGAACCTGCAGAACATCCCGGTTCGAACGGAGGTGGGAAGACGGATACGCTCAGCCTTCATCGCGGCAAAGGGGTGTGTCTTGCTTTCGGCGGACTATTCGCAGGTGGAGCTGCGCGTCCTGGCGCATCTGTGCGCCGACGAGACGCTCGTTGACGCCTTCCTGTCCGATCAGGACATCCACCAGATCGTGGCGGGGGAGGTCTTCGGCGTCAAGCTCGCCGACGTGACGCCCGATCAGCGGGCGCGGGCCAAGACGGTCAACTTCGGGATCATTTACGGTCAGACGGCGTTCGGTCTATCCAGGACGCTGCGAATTCCGAGGTCCGAGGCCGCCGAGTTCATCAAGCGATATCGCAAGCGATTCGTTAAGATCGATCAGTTCCTGGAAACCTGCGTCAAACAGGCCGAGCAGAACGGGTACGTCGAGACGATTATGGGCCGGAGGCGGCGAATCCCGCAGATCGGCTCGGACAACGCCACCCGACGTGCCCACGCCGAGCGGCTGGCGATTAACTCGGTGGTGCAGGGCTCTGCTGCCGACATCATCAAGCAGGCGATGGTGAATATCGCAGCACAGATAAGGAAACAGTCCCGCCCCAGCGTGATGCTGCTACAGATTCACGACGAACTTGTCTTTGAAATTCCCCGCAAGGCCCTCAAACAAGAGCGTGAAATGATCGTCTCGCAGATGTCGGGGGCCGTGACGCTTAACGTACCGCTGAAGGTGGACGTGGGTGTTGGGGGCAGTTGGATGGAGGCAAAGTGATCGCGGCTCATCGAGCTTATTCATAAATCGCCATTAGAATCCAGTAGATCACAGCAGCAAACCCCGCCGAGATCGGAATCGTAATCAACCAGGACATGAATATCCGCTTGACGACCTTCATGTCGATCGCCCCGAACCCCCTCGCCAGACCGACGCCCATGACCGCGCCCACCAGCACCAGCGTCGTCGAGATCGGCAGGCCCAGCTTGGAGCAGACCAGGACGGTCGTCGCCGTACCGAACTCGGCCGACAGCCCGCGCGTCGGCGTGATCTCCGTAATCCTCTTGCCCACCGCCTCGATCACCCGGTACCCGAAGGTCGCCAGACCGACAACGATCCCCACCCCGCCGAACATCAGCAGCCACAGAGGGATTCCGGATGACAGGGTCATATCGCCCCCGACAAACCCGTTTATCGCCACGGCCAGCGGGCCGATCGCATTGGCCACGTCGTTGGCCCCGTGCGAGAAGGCCACGTAGCACGCCGTCACCAGTTGGATTCTGGCAAACCAGCTCTCCACCACCTGATATTGCTGGCGCGGACGGACCTTTTGATCGCGCGTTCGGCGGTGAACAACGACCCGTGCGATAACCGCCCCCAGGACACCCGCACCAAGCGCCACCGGGATGCCCTCATACGCCCCGAGCTGAAAGTGCAGACCCTTGTAGAGAACGGCCAGGAACAATATGAAAATCACCGCGCCCAGCGCCAGCGGGACGGCGTTCTTTGCCGCCCTCACCGGGTGTCGGGCCTTCAGGACGAACCTTTGGATACATCGGTAGATGATATAGGCGAGCAGACCGCCGGCGACCGGGGAGATGACCCAACTGGTGGCGATCTGGCCCATTTTCGCCCAGCGCACAGCCCCCGGCCCGACGGAGACCACGGCGAATCCGACAACGGCGCCGATGATCGCGTGGGTGGTGGACACAGGCTGACCGAAATACGTCGCGACGTTCAGCCACAACGCAGCGCCAAGCAGGGCCGACAACATCCCGATAGCAAACCGTTCCGCGGCCGGATCACGCCTCGGTAGATCCTCCGGTCCCTCCCGGATTGTCCCTGTCCCCACGGCGGGCGGGCCCAAGGCCGGGATCTGTTCCGCAATCTGCCGGCGGAACGCATCCAGCGGGACAATGCCCTTGGCGACCGTCCGTGAGACACTGGTCCCGACGAAAAACGCCCCGGCGAACTCAAAGACGGCCGCCACTATCACCGCCTTGCGCAGCGTCAGTGCCCCGCTGCCGACGGGGGTGCCCATGGCGTTGGCCACATCGTTGGCGCCGATGTTCCAAGCCATGTAAAAGCCGGCCACTATCGCGATTATCAACAATACGGTCAGGATCAACTCGTAATCCTTCGCGGTAAGGACAGCTACCTGTGAGAGATCATGAGGCGCAAGTTCTTGCCCACGTTCTCAGCGTGGTCGGCTATGTTGCCCAAAGCGGCGCAGAGCTTGTCCAGAATGATAATGGTTACGGAGTCCAGGTCGGGATCGGCGAAGTAGTCCCTCGCGAACGTACGCTTGAGCTTGTCGGACTCCCATTCCATGTGGCAGACCTGATGGATTTTCGCCAGAACATTGTCGGCGTCTTCGCCGACGAACGCCTCTTTCTGCAACTGCGCCAGATGCTCCGCCACGTCCAGAAGGGACTCGCCCACCTGAAAAACCTTATCAACCAGCGCCAGGAAGCCCCCGTGCAGCTCCGCCGGCAGGTCGATCTTCCGCAGGGTGGCGATGACGGCGAAGTCCTCGGTGTCGTCGGCGATCTTGTCCATGTCCGCCAGGAACTTGGCGACGTCGGAGCGGTCCACGGGCAGGAAGTAGCGGTGAGGCAGCCTCTGGCGAACCCGGTCTTTCAGCTGATCGGCCTCGTACTCCGTCCGGGACATCTCGTGCTGAAGCTCCTTGAGGCGCCCGGTATCACCGGCGAGGATGCCCTCGGCAACGGGGCGGATCAGCGCAACGCATTCATGGACCTTCCTGGCGTGTTCCACGAGCGGCTCGAACGGCGAGCGGCCGAATAATCCCTTCAGGCTTCGCATGGCACACACTCCTTTCCGACAGCGTTTCTGTGGCGCCGCCCGCAAACAAAGGCGGTCTGGAGCACTTAACACCATTCTGCAGCGTTTGCTCTGCCTGCGGCGTCAGCTGGGTTCGTCAGGCTGCATCGATGACCCTACGGGGTCGTCTGCTTCGCCTTCCTTCCCAGCCTTGTCCTCGGCTACGAGCAAATCGCCACATTATGTCGTTAACTGCTCGGGCCGCCATCATGCTATTGGCAAATGCGCGCCGGGACAAGCTTCCGCCCCGCAATACCCCCGAGACGCAACTGATCCGAGCCGGCGCCTGACCCTGTCCGGCCCGCACGGGCGGGGGGCACCTATTTCCAGCGCGCCGCCAGCTTGGTGGTTTCCTCGCAGATCTTCTTGTACTGTCCGGCCCACTCGGCGGCGGCTTCGGAGCGGCCCTGGGCTCGGTATACCCGCGACAGGACGTCGGCGACGGCCTTTCGGGAGTCCAGGATATAGATCCCGTCAGCGCAGCGGGGGTCCATCTGGTTCAGGCGGCGCCACTCATCATGCAGATAGGAAATTATCCCCCGCTGCTCACCGGCGCCACGCAGAGAAATCTTACCAAGCGATAAATACCCCGAGGGCGAGGGCGAGACCGCATTGGCCGCCACGAACGCAGCGGCGATCTGTTTGACATCGGTCCTCAGGACCGGCGAGGCGAGGCACATCGCACGGGAGATGGCGGCGGCGCCCGGATCCGGATATGAAGCCCGCCCGTCAACCACACGCCCGATCAGTTCGCGCACCGGCGGCGAGTTTGCATCACCCAGCACCGCCTCCCGATCGTGGTAGTAGACAACCGCCCAGTGAGCGTCGGGCCCGGCGATCAGGTGCTCGAAGAGCTTGGCGTACCGAGGGGACGCGGGCGGTATGACGACCAGCGGGACATCCATCGCCTTAAGCAGTTTGGCGGCGGAAGGACCTTTCAGTATCGCCCTCCACAACTGAAGCGCCCTGCTGTCGTAGACCTGCTGGGCCCTCCCGCCTATGAACAGCTTCAGTTGCGGGCGCCGCCAGTGAAGATAACCCTCCCACCGCCATTCGTTCAGCACCCGCCCGCCAATGTCGTTGGCGTCCAGAAAGGCGGCCGCTGCGACAGGGAAGTTCCTTATGCACACCATGCGCTGGAAGAATGTCGCGGGCGGCCTGGTCGGATTGTCGCTCCGGTAATGGAGCCAAAGGTGATGGGCGAACGGGACGGTCAGCAACACAATAACACCGGCGGTAAGGAAGCTCGGGAAGGACCGCCTGTCAGGGCCCAGGGCCCACGTCAACTCCATTGCGATAAGCGGCGCCATCACCACCATCGCCAGCGGTATAAACCGCCGGGCCGAGACCGCCATAGCAACGACAACGCCGGTCAGAACGATATCGAACAGCACCTCGCCCAGTTGCGAACCGGACGGCCTCTGGAGCCTGCACCTGCGCCCGACCAACGCCGGAAGCGCACGGAGAAACGCCGCCACGACCGTGATGGCGACAGCGACAGCGGCGACGAAGACTATCTGCATCTGGAGGACCGCGCCCTTTGAAGACGGCCCGGACGCCGGCAGGACCCGTCCCGCCAAGAAGGCCAATACGACACTGACACCCAGGCTCCCCAAGCCCATCACCACCCGCCGGAAGCTGACGGACTCGCGGGGCGACCAAAGATCGACGAACAACCGAACCGCCCAAATGCCCATCAAGGCGCCCAAAACGACAAAGAATTCCGACGTCCTTCCAAACGACACGGGCACGGATACGAAGATGGGCTTCCATTCAGACACTGTTCGCCAGAGGCCCTCACCCCCCATCGTAAGCGGATGCGTGATGTTCTGAAAACCGAAGGGATTGACGAACGCAGCAAGCAGGACCGCCAAGACCAAACCGGCCGCCAGGGGCCAGCTTCGAGACAGCGCGCTGACCGGGCCCGAGGTGATCGCGGCCGGTACGAGTCTGCAAGCAACCCACAGTCCGGCCACGCCCAAGGCAAAAATGAATCCCCCATGCATGTTGGCCCATATTCCGATCAGCGCTGCCGCTGCCCACATCCAGTGGGCGTTTCGGCTCGTGCGATACAGCACCAACAGCAACAGCGGCGTCAAAACCAGCGTAACCAGGTTTGGCCGCAGGTCCACGTATCCGTGACACGCCAGCAGAACACCCCCCGCCGCGATAAGCGCCGCCCCCGCGGGTGCACCCCTGCGCCGTGCCACCTGGACCACGAACAACGCCAGCGCGCCCACCATGATCGCCTTGAGGACAAGCAGGCCGACTTCGCCGCCGGCGACATGGCAAAGATAGTACAGCAGGTGCGTACCCCAGTTCTGGTTGAACCAGACCCGCCCATGCGTGGTAAATGCCCAGTCGTCCGGCCCGCCCAGCTTACCGGCGAGGATGTCGCGCCCGCCCGCCAGCGCCACGTACAGGTCGCCGATCGGGCGGTAAACCGCCCAGACGACGGCGACGACAAGTATCGTCGCAAACAAACAGAAGATCAGCGCACCGGCGCCGCCGCGCCGCGGACGCAGCGCGGAATCACCTCGCCTCTCCCCGCTTCCCTTGCGATGCGCCACTGTCGGTCCTATGGCAGAAATGAGCCGACGTGTTTGAGTTTCTCGGGCAAGTAGGTCTGGGCCACAAACTCCAGACCGTGCTTCGCCAGAGCCTGCTGTTCAACGCGAACGCCCATCTTCAGCATCTTTACGATCGCATCCTGCCAAGGCTTGTAATGCCTTATGAACGGATCGTTCTTCAGCGCATCCGCCGCCCGTTTCTTGTCCACTTCCTTCAGCGGATGCGTGGGCAGGTCATACTTGGAGATATCCTCGGGGGTGACGCCCAGGAACCGGGCCCGCGGGACGCAGAAGAACTCATTGAGATGCGCCGCGTTGCCCGAACCGACCTTAAAGGTCCGGTAGATATTGAGATACCCGTACGGGTCGCCGTCGGTGAATACGTAAACAGGCAGCTTATGCTTATCCGACAACCGGCGGATGAACCGGCGGGATGCCCTGGACGGCACACCGCCCATGGAAATCAAGATGCAGTGCCGCTTGTGTGCGAAGTCCTCTTCGACCAATCTCTCGAACATCCCCTTGGTCTCAACGGCGAGGATGAACCTTCCCTCGGTGCGAAACCGCAGGTCCTCGACGACGGTCGGAACGCTGTAGGCGCCGCTGCCGAACCGGGTGCAGTCGATCTGGACCGTCTTTCCCGTTCTGCGGTCGCGGTCGATCACTACAAGCTCACCGGCGACCTCGCCGCCGTGCTCGTCGGCCCGAAACCGCAACTGCTCGCGGTTGACGCCCAGCATCGCCTCGACGTCGTCCATGACGGCGTCGGACTCCTCCTGCGCCGCGAAGGCCGCCTCGCCCCAGTTGTAAGCCTGATAATACGCTTCCCGTTTGGTCGAATGGCGATGGGTCCCGATCAGCTCCGTGCTCATCGCCAGCATCTTGAGCGTCTGGGCGAAGGTCTTGACGGTGTTGACCGTCAACGTCCGCACCTTCTTACGCCCGCAAAGCTGAAAATACCCCGGCCTCGGGCGATATCGAACATTGGACAACGCGCGGACAGGCAGCGACATCCGGGGTTTTGTCTTCCGGCGGATCCGCTTGTAGACCCCGTCGGCCTGATCGTGAATTCTCTCGACAACGTCTTGAGTCTTGCGAGCCACTTTTGCGACCTCCCAATTGGTGCAGGCCCTGGCGATACTGGGGCTTCAAGAATCAACACATCACGGCGGCTGCGCCGCCTGACGGCGGGTTTCTACCGGCCGTTTCCATCCTCGAACAGGTCCCGTTGGTCCGGGCCCGGCACAGGTACGTCCCGCACCTCCTCGGCCTCATCGATCAGCTCGCCGACATCGGCGAAATCACGATAGACGCTGGCGAACCGAACGTAGGCGATCTTATCGATTTGGCGCAGGCGGATGCTGACGGCGTCACCGATAAAGCTGGAAGGTACGTCTCTATCGAACGCCTGGAACATGCTCTCTTCGGCGGCCTCGACAATCTGGCGGATCTGGTCATCTGTGACCGGGCGTTTGTAACAAGCCTTCTGCAATCCGGCGATGACCTTCTGGCGTTCGTATGGTGCGCGCGATCCATCTTTCTTGATCACGGTCAGCCGCAGCGTATCCTCGGGCCTCTCGTATGTGGTGAACCGCCGCCCGCACGCCAAGCACTGTCTGCGCCTGCGCACAGCCCGACCGCCCTCGCTGCTGCGAGAGTCCACCACCTTGTCCTGATCCTTACCACAAAAAGGACACTGCATAGCGCCAAGGCCCTCACAACCGCCGGTCGGGGCCCCCCGCCAGCTCGGGGATCAAAAACCCCCGCACCGACGCAACGACCCCTTCTTGCACGTCACCGTGCAACATATGGTACGGCGGCCAATTTAACGGCCCATGATCTTGGTAGTCAAGAACAACACGCCCGGATTCCTGCAGCGCGGGGCTCCACCCCGCGGGCACTGGGCCGAAAAGCATGGCCTTACAGACCATCGAAATCCAATAGACCTCTAAATGATCACCAGCGGACTACTGTGCCAGTTGAGCTACCACGAGCCAGCCCTTACCTGGACGCTGCAGGTTGCGCTGCGGTTAGGCGCCGCTGCCCTGATGGGCGCTGTGATCGGCACGGAGCGTGAACATCACGGGCGAAGCGCGGGTCTGCGGACTCACTTGCTGGTTGCGCTGGGTTCGGCATTGGTGATGGCAGTCAGCCTGCATTTCGCCGACGTTTTCTCCAGGGCCTCGCAGGGCGGGACCATCACGATCGATCCAGCCCGCGTCGCATACGGTGTGATGGGCGGGATAGGGTTTCTCGGCGCCGGCGCGATCATCCGTTACGGGGTCGCCGTGCGAGGGCTGACGACGGCTGCCAGCCTATGGTGCAGCGCGGCGGTCGGTCTGGCCTGCGGGTTCGGGATGTTCGGCGTGGCCACAATCACGGCGCTGATGGTCCTTTTCACACTGACGGCCCTGGCGAGGCTCGAGCAGTTCATCCCGTCCCGGCAGACCAAGACCGTCACCGTGGTGCTCCCGCTTACCGAGCGGGACAACGTCGCTCGCATACGCGACCTGCTGGAGAAGCTAGGCGCGCGCGTCGTCGATCTGCAATATGCCCGTGACACAAAGAACCAGCTCGAGACGCTCACCTATCACGTCTCGATGTCGTCGCAAATAAGCCCCGACAAGTTGCTTTCATTCGCCGACAAGATCCCCGCAATCTCCAGTCTGTCCGTCCAGTAAGACCCGGTTCCCAGAAGCGGTTTCATAACCTCAATTCGCCCTGCAAGCGGGTCTTTCCCCGCCTGGCGTCGTCGCGAAAGCTCGATGTATCTGCCTGGATATGCCATCGCCTCCGCTCCTTGCCGGATCGACAAAATCCCTCGCTTTCGCCGGCAAAGCAGGTTATGAAACCACTTCTACTCATAGTCCGCCCCCGCCTGGACGATACCGTCCATGAGGTCTACGTCGTGAATCCACAGCGATCCAGTTTCGCCATTTGTTTTATCTTTGCCGTCGGGGTCAGCCCCCTTCTCGCCCCAAGCGCCCAGGCGCTGGGCGAGGACTTAAACGCTCACGTCGACGCCCTGGCGAAGGCCCAGCTCGCCAAGATGGGCGACGGGTACGTCGCACAAATCGACAGGCAGAGGCACATTGTCTACATAAGCGCCCTGGACGATGAGCACCTCCGGCGAACGCAATTGCTGCTGGCGGGGTTTATGGACGCCCAGCGGGTGACGTTGTTCGACAAGCCCTTACCGTGGAACCTGACGGTCGTCCTCCCTACGATCGGCGATTACGAGAAGCTGGCGGCCAAGGCGGACCTGGAACACGCCAGCGGGTTCTTCACGCCCGGGTTGCGGACGCTGGTATCCATCGACCGTGGTAAGGTCTTGGTCCACGAGTTCACCCACGCCCTGCACCAGGCCGACATGACCGCCGCCAGGCAGGTACATCCCATATGGATCAAAGAGGGCTTCGCGACGCTGTTCGAGACGTCCGAGATCACGCCGGCCGGTGTTATCCCAGCGATCGACACCAGGGCCCTTACACTCAAACGGGCCTTGCGCCGGGACAAGCTGATCGGCCTGGACGAGCTTTTCCGAATGAACCACAAGCGCTTCATGGACCGCCGCGAGGTCGCCTACGCCCAGTCGCGATATCTGATGTTCTATCTTTGGGACAAGCAGCGGCTGAAGCGCTTCTACACGGCCTACAAATCCGGGTACCACAACGACACCACCGGGAAGAAGGCGTTGGAGACGGCGTTGGGGTCTCGCCTGTTCCTGATCGAACCGAAATGGCGCCGGTGGGTGAAGGGGCTTAAGATCCCGGCCAATTACGCTCGCGGGACGCGCGGGCGGTTAGGGTTAGAGGTCCAGGACCATCCCAGGGGCGTCAAGGTGGTCTCCCTGTTGGACGGCGGGGCCGCCAAGCGGACGGGCAGGATCCGCGTCGGCGACATCATTGAGGGGTTCAACTCCATAAAGGTTACCAATCCAGCCCAATTCTTCGCGGTCGTGCGAGCGGCCGGGTCCATGAAAACCGCGACGATACACGTCATCCGCCACAACCGGCGCATCGCTGTCAGTCAGCCGCTGGGGGCGGACCCGAAACTCTAGATCACGGCGCCAGGAAGGCGTACCGAAGCACCCACAGCACGGCGAAGACGTAGACGATCATCGGGCACTGTCTGACGCGCCCGGTTACGAGCTTCCCGAACGCGTAGCTGATGAACCCGATCGCGATCCCCGCAGAGATCGAATAGGTAAAGGGCATGGTCACCATTGTCAAGAACGCCGGAAGCGACTCAGTAATGTCGTCCCACGCTATGTCGCGGATAGCTCGTATCATCATCGCCCCGACGACAATCAGCGCAGGTGCGATCATGGGGTACCGAAGGATGGGATCGCCCGTCACCGCGTCGGTTCCCATCGCGATACCGCCCCCGACCATCCTGACAAGCGGCTGAAACAGCAGAGCCACCAACAGGCAAATCCCCGCAACGACCGCCGCCAGTCCGGTCCGCGCGCCGGCCTGGACGCCGGTGATCGATTCGATATAGCTGGTGACGGTGCTGGTTCCCAGCACCCCCCCCATTACCGTCCCGGCCGCGTCGGAGGCCAGGGCCCTCTCCGCCCGGGGCAGGCGCCCGCTGCGCACCAGTCCGGCCCGCTTGGAGACGCCGACCAGAGTCCCGACGGTATCGAACAGGTCCATAAACAGCAGGATGAACGCAAACCCAATCACGTCAATCCAATGCTTGCTGAAGAACTTGCCCCCCAACGAGCCCAACCCGGCGGCGAACCCCCCCGCCGTCGTGCCAAGCCCCTCGGGTACACCCACCAGAGCGACCACCTGCACCGTCTCGATGTCCCACAGACGCCCGGCCGCCCACGCCGCCGCCGTCGTTATCAGAATCCCCAGCAGGATCGCGCCGCGGACGTTAAACGCCATCAACAGCAGCGTCACACCCAAGCCCGCCAACGTCAACAGCGCCAGGTAATTCCCGCTCATGTCCGCCACGCTGAGTAACGTAACAGGATGGGGTTTGAGCAAATTGCCCCACTGAAACCCGATCATCGCGATGAACATACCGATTCCGGCCGCGATCCCGCTCTTGAGGGCGTCGGGTATCGCGTTCAGGACGTGGGAACGCAGACCGATCGTCGAAAGCAGAAGGAAAAGCAATCCGCTGATCACCGTAAGCGCCAACGCCTCCTGCCAGGTCAGGCTGAACGCACCAGCCGCTGCGCCGACACCACAGAGCGTGAAGACGAAAAAGAAATTCTGGCCCATACCAGGCGCCAGGGCGATGGGGTAATTCGCCAGCAGGCCCATGAGAATACAGGCGGCCGCCGATGATATGCACGTGGCCATGAAAACCCCGCCTTCGTCCATTCCCGCCTTGGCGAGCACCGCCGGCTGGACGAACAGGATGTAACTCATCGCCATGAACGTGGTCAGGCCGCCGATGATCTCCCGCCCGACTGAACTTCCCCGAGCTTTGATATCGAACATGTTCGGCTCCCTTCTTGGGCCGGATGCTGCGGCCGCGGTATTCTGACGCCGAAGGTGGCGAATTGTCAATTGTCCAAACCGATCCACATCGAGCCGCCGCCGACTGTGACCGCCAGAACTCGCAGGTTCTCGCAGATTCTCGCTGCCGGCAGCAGCCTGTCGCAGCCGGCAACCGACTGTCGCAGCCGGCAGCACGTTGTCGCAGCCGGCAACAGAAGGTAAAAACGATAACACTCGCGGCCGTAAACTGTTAAGCATTTCGCGCGCCCGGCCGCGCGATTGTCTGGCAAGTCGCCGGCGGCGCGGGGCGATAAAAGCCCC
>DAOVQV010000153.1 GCA_030628445.1 Phycisphaerae bacterium
GGCGTGTCTTGTCGGCCCCGGACGGGTCGCCCACGCGTGCGGTAAAGTCGCCGATGATAAGAATCGCCTTGTGCCCGAGGTCCTGGAACTTGCGGACCTGCTTCAGCTGGACGGTGTGACCCAGGTGAATATCGGGCGCGGTCGGGTCCATTCCGAACTTAATCCGCAGTTGCCTGTCGGCCTCGGCGGCGTGGGTAAGTCTTTGGGCAAGCTCCGCTTCGGTGTACAGCGCATCGCAGGAGCGCCTCAGCAACTGAACCTGTCGATCCAGTTCGTCTTTAGTTAGCTTACCCATAGGGCTGGTGAGTCTATCTTCGACGTGGGGGTTTTGCAACACGCCCCGGCGAGCGGATTTATAGAATCTTGCCCATCGGGCCCGACTTGATTACAATCTCCCGGCTCGATGAACATTGGGAAGTGGGAATTGAGGTAACCGACGCCGATGAGATCCACGCGCATCTTACTGGGTGGTTTGGTGGCGGTGGGCGTTTTCGCCGGGTGCGTAGTCCAGCAGGCGAAGATGCCGACCAGCCAGATTGAATACGATCGGATGGCTCGGGCCGATCGCGAACGATTTCCGCCTCGGACAATCTTCGACTACAACCTGCAGCGTGCGTTGAATAAGGATCTTCCGCCGTCCAAGAGGGTCAACTCCCTGCGGGTGGTCACCGCGCTGAAGATCGACGCCCCGGAGCTTGAATACCAGTTGGCGCTTGTTCTGGGCGACCCGACGGCCGGGGCTGAGCTGCAGAAGGTGGCGCTGGAGTTTCTTCTGGGGCGGGACCATCCGGGCCTGGCCGAGTACGTCGTCAAGCTCCTGCCGCGCCTGAAGGCCCACAGCTCGCTGCGCGACCGGATACTGGATTGGCTGATCAAGCACCCCCAGCCGCAGGTCCTTGCAGAGGTCGTCAAGCTGTGGGCGGCCGAACCCAGCGTAACGGGCCCCAACGAGCCTCGCTTCCGCAGGATTGTCGAGACCATGACGAACAAGTACTGGGACGATGCGCTGCTGGACAGCATAAACTCGCCGGTCTTTTTCGCTCGCGGTTCGGCGTTGGAGCTTCTGGCCTCCCGGGCGCCGCTGTCGCTGATTCGTCTGCGGATTTCGCGCACGGAAGCCAGGACCGACGCCTTCAAGGCGATGCAGGATGTCCTTGGGCGTTTCGATTATCTTCCGACGACGGCGGCGGAGCTTCTACAGACCGCCTGGGTGTACACTCAGCGGCCCGGGTTGTTGTCCGATGCGGGCAGGTTGGCAAGGGGATGGGAGGATGCCTCCGGGTATCGGTTCAACATCCGCGATACTCACATTTTGTCTCGCTTGGCGAAAGATCCTCTGCGTCCGAGTTGGCGGCCGAGCCAGTTGATCGGACACCTGACGAGGATCTTTGGCGCATCGCCGCACGTTCGCCATACGCCCAGCGCCCGCGGCGCGGTGGACGATTACACCGAAGATTTCGCCCAGCAGGTCGACGCCCTGACCATGTCCGACCTGTGGAACCTGTACCTTCTGCGCGAGATGCTCGGGCGCCAGCGGGTGCAAATGGCGCTGCGGATTACCGCCCAGCGCGATCGGTCAGACGACAGCGGCGCGTGGGGCGGGCTGATCTTTTACCAGAACGGCCGGGCCGAGGCCATCCTGTATCCCTATTCGGCGCGAGGGGGCCAGAACGACCTGATATACTCACCAGGCCGCCGCGCCGTCATCGACGGGCGGGACGCGATGTGCCGCTTCAACTGCCACTTCGAGAAAACCGACAACACCAGACGCGCGGGACCGGGCCCGGAGGAGATTCGCGACGCCATGTTGCGCAACTACTACGGGTTGATAATCACCAGCGTAAACGAGCACGTCTTCTGCGCGCACTATTACAACGCCGACGGGCTTGTGGTTTCGATGGGGACGTTTCGGTTCCGCTGAGTATCTGCCGGGACCTGCCGGGACCTGCTACCCGAGCTTCTTAAGCAGGCGGTCGATCGCCTCGTGCTCGGTCTTCATCTCGTCGAGCCGGCGGCGGTGTTCGTCGATGACCGAGGGCGGAACGCTGGCGAGGAACTGCTCGTCCTGAAGGCGCTCGGCGGCCTCGTCGATCTTCTCGGCGAGCATGTCCATGCGTCTGCGGAGCAGCTCGATGCGATCGGCCTGTGTGGGTTCCTTGGTCACTTCGGTCAGCACGTGGTGTGCCACGAAGATCGGCGTCTCGAACGCTACCCCCAGCGCGATTGCGTCGGACGGGCGGGAATCGACCTCGACGACCTTCTCGCCCCGGCGGATGTGTATCGTGGCGATGAACGTATGATCGCGAAGATCGTTTATCACGATCTTCTCCAGCCGCCCGCCCATCGCATCGATCACGTCGGCGAGCAGGTCGTGCGTCATGGGGCGCGGCGCCTTCTTGTCGTTCAGCCGCCTGTGGATGGCGACGGCTTCGTTCGTGCCGATCTGGATCGGAAAGCTGCGACCGCCGCCTTTCTCCTTCAGGACGATGATCTGTTGGTCGCCGAACTCGGTGATCAGCACTCGCGATAGCTCCATTGGTACGTCCATGGACGGCGATCCATAAAACCGCAGGTGTCCGATTCAAACTCACTTACTATTCTACGCCGACGTGCGACGGCGGGCAAATCAAACGCATCCGGGTCGATGCGGTTCGGTTTCAGTCGGTCAATGCTTGCAGTGATTCTTCGATGGCGGCCAGCTCGGCCTCCAGCGATTTAAGACGCTTTCGCTCGCGCTGGACGACGTCGTGGGGGGCCTTGGTCAGGAACGACTTGTTGTCCAGCTTCCCGGTAATACCTCGTATGGCGTTTTGCAGCGGCTCGGCGCGTTTTCTCAGCCGGGCGACCTCGGCGTGGCGGTCGATGATCCCCAGCAGCAGCAACCTGACGCCTCCCTCGCTGATCGTCACGGCGTCTTTCGGGGCGGCGACCTGGTCGCGCTGGATCTGGATCTTGTCCAGCTGCGCCTGCGACCGAAGAAGCTCGGCGCCGTCGGTGATATCCTCCAGCAGCGCCTCGGGCGCCTGGACGATCGCATCGACCTTCTGCCGCGGGAGCACGCCGTGGGCCTTACGCGCGTTGCGCACCTCGCCGATCAGGTTCTGCAGCAATGAGAATTTCTTCTCCGTCTGGGGGCGGATCAGCGCCTCGTCGCACTGCGGCCAGCGGGCCTTCACCAGCAGCGGCTCGGCCGCGCCGGGCGACGGGCCGCGCGCCGGGGCGATGTCGTTCAGCTTCTCCCAGATCGCCTCGGTGACGAACGGCGCGATCGGATGCAGCAGCCGCAGCAACACGTCCAGACAGTGCGCAAGCATCGCCTTGGGCGGCGCCTCGCCGGCGCCGATGCGCCCCTTGGCGATCTCCAGATACCAGTCGCAAAAGTCGTCCCACATGAAGTGATACAACGTGTCGGCGAGCTCGTTGAAGCGAAAGGCCTCCATCGCCTCTGTCGCCCGCCTGATCGTCGCGTTGAGCCGCGACAGTATCCACCTGTCGGTAAGTTGCTTCGTCGGGTCGATCCCGGCCCAGGGAGGCGCGCCCGTCAGATTCATCATCGCAAAGCGGGCCGCGTTCCACAGCTTGTTGCAGAAGTTCCGCCCGATGTCGAACTTCGCCGAGGTAAGCGTCACGCGCCCATCCGGCAGCGTCACCTGCTCGACCGGCATGCGGACGTCCTGCGTCTGCGTGGTCATGCTCACCAGCGTAAACCGCAGCGCGTCGGCGCCGTGGGAGTCGATGATGTCCAGCGGGTCGATCCCGTTACCCAGGGACTTGGACATCTTGCGCCCCTCGCCGTCCTGGATCATCGCGTGGATGAACACATCGGTAAACGGTATGTCGCCGCAGCAGTACTGACCCATCATGACCATCCGCGAGACCCACAGCGTGATGATCTCGCGGGCGGTGCACAGCACGTCGCCGGGATAGAACGTCGCCAGCTGGGGCGTCTGCTCGGGCCAGCCCAGCGTCGAGAACGGCCAAAGCGCAGAACTGAACCATGTGTCAAGAACGTCGGCGTCTCGCTGCCACCCGCTTTCTTCAAGTGCTGTAATGATGTCTTGGTCATCCTCGACGAGGCATACGTGTTGTTCAAATATGTACTCCCAATCTCGGACCGCGCCGCCCTTGATCAAGTCCGGCTCTTTTGCCATTCGCCGTTGGATCTTCTTGGGGAACTGCTTCTCGATATCGGAGGCTATTTTTCCAGCATTTATATGCGCCGCGTCTGTAGCCTCTGGTGGGATTTGCGATACCCTTGTCTTCCCCTTCATTGTCCTCGTGAAGGCGACCATGGCATCTGCTGCGTCTTGACGCATCCGATGGGTCCACACGGGAATCCGATGTCCCCACAACAGTTGTCGGGATATGGGCCAGTCGCGCAGGTTTTCCAACCAGGTCTGGTATGTTCGCGCGTATCGTTCGGGCGTGAACTTGATCCGGCCGTCCAGCAGGGGTTTCAGCGCCAGACCGGCCAGTGAATTGACCGGTATGTCCGTCCCCTCGATCGTCCCTTCATCGTCCCGCGAGGGTA
>DAOVQV010000067.1 GCA_030628445.1 Phycisphaerae bacterium
TCGGCTCGACCTCGCCGGCGACCATCTGGCGGGTTATCTCGTAGGTGGCCCCTTCGCGGTCCTTCTGCTCAGGCAGCTCGTACATGATATTGAGCATCAGCTCTTCGACGACGGCCCGCAGGGCGCGTGCACCGACGTCCCTTTCGATGGCCCTTTGGGCAATCGCCCGCAGCGCCTCGTCGGTGAACTGGAGATTTGTGTTCTCCATCTTGAAGAAACGCTCATACTGGCGGACGATGGCGTTTCGAGGCTCGGTGAGGATGCGCACCATCGCCTCCTCGTCCAATGGTCCCAGGGCGGTCAGGCACGGGAGGCGGCCCACCAGCTCGGGTATCATCCCGTAGTGCACCATATCCATCGGCTGGACCTCGGCGAGAATCAACCCATGCTCGGAGGGCGTTTCTTCCGGTAAGCCTTCGGCGGCAAACCCGATGAGTTGCCGCCCGAGGCGCTTCTTGATGATGTCCTCCAGCCCGGTAAACGTCCCGCCGCATATGAACAGGACGTGCGTGGTGTCCATCCGGATGTACTGCTGCTCCGGATGCTTGCGGCCCCCCTGTGGCGGGATGTTGGCGATCGTCCCTTCGAGCAGCTTTAGCAGTGATTGCTGGACGCCCTCGCCGCTGACGTCGCGAGTGATGGACACATTCTGAGAGGTCTTACCGATCTTGTCGATCTCGTCGATGTAGATGATCCCGCGTTCGGCCGCCTCCAGGTCGTAGTCCGCCGCCTGGAGCAATTTGAGCAGGATGTTCTCGACGTCCTCGCCGACGTAACCCGCCTCGGTAAGCGTGGTCGCGTCGCCGATGGCGAACGGTACGTTCAGCACGCGGGCGAGGGTCCTCGCCAGCAGCGTCTTACCGCACCCCGTCGGGCCGATCAGCAGAACGTTGGACTTGTCGATCTCGACCGTGTCGGTGTCGTCCACCTCCGCGCTCGTCAGGCGCTTGTAGTGGTTGTGCACCGCCACCGAGACCACCTTCTTGGTGTGCTCCTGGCCGATGACGTACTCGTCGAGGAATTCCTTGATCTGCCGCGGGTTCGGTATGCTCGTAAACAGTGGTTTGGACTGCACCCGGCGGCGATGCTCCTGGCGCATGATGTTGTGGCACAACTCCACGCAATTGGCGCAGATGTATACTCCGTCCGGTCCTTCGACGGTCGGGCCCACCTCGTCGCCGCTTCGCTGGCAGAAGCTGCAGAAATTCTTGCGGCGCGATCGTCCACCGCCCGAGCCTTTCTTCCCGCCGCGTGACGATTTAGTACCGCCATTGTCGCTGCCGCTGTTCGACGAACTCATGACAACTCCTTATTTGCGCACAAATCAACCGTTCTTAGAGGCATTATTCTCATCGTCATCCGCGGGGGGGCGGCTTGATGTTGAATTGGCCCGTTCGCCGGTCGGCTCGGAAATCCCCAGGGAGCTTCGCCGAAGACGGGCGAACTCCTGTTCGGAAATCTCACCGCTTTGGCGAAGCTGCTGAAGGGTTTCCATGGAAAGTCCCGGCGCAGCCCGGCGATTCCGGGCGGCGTAAAACTTACCCCGCAGGTAAAGCACCACCGCCCCGCCGATAAGCAAAAACACGATAAGCACGCAGGACGATATCACCACCTTCGCGGCAGGCGTAAGGGCCCCAATCGTCGATGGCTCCCAGGTGCTCACGTTGTGTATTCTATACGGCGCCGCCCGATAAGACCAGTTCTCGCATCTCGCTGCCCGAGCAGCCGCGCCTGAGCCGCTGAGGCGGCAAAAGCCTTGCGGGCGGCCGACGCCGAGGGTAAAAGGAAGAGACACACTTGGCGGGGCGGTCCCGAAGCGCCGGCCCCATTACAATCAGACAGGAGAGAATCAATGAGTTACAAAGTGGTCCTCATCGGCGGGGGCAGCTACAAGTGGACCCCGGGCTTGTCCACGGATCTGTTTTTGACGCAAAGCCTTTCCGGCGGCGAGCTTGTTCTGGTGGACATCAATCCCGACGCGGCGAAGCTTCTGCAAGCCTACTGCCGCATGATGGCTCAGAAGGTCGGTACAGGCTGGAAGATCAGCATCGCGGACCTGGCCCCGGCCTTGGACGGCGCCGACATTGTCAGCGCGTCGATCTCCACGGGCGGGCTGGACGCAATGCACCTGGACTACACCATTCCCGAGAAGTACGGGATCTACCACACCGTCGGAGATACGACAGGCCCCGGCGGGATTTCCAGGACGCTGCGGAACATACCCATCTTCGTGGACTTCGCGCGCAAGATGGAGAAGTATTGTCCGGACGCGTGGATGGCCCACGTGACCAATCCGCTCTCGCAGATCACCCGCGCGATTTCCAAGGCTACCTCGATCCGCGCGGTAGGCCTGTGTCACAACTACGTCGATACGCTGTTTTGGCTGGCGGACTATCTCGGCGTGGCGGTGGACGATATAGAGGCCGTCAGCGTCGGCGTAAATCATTACACGTGGCTTAAGGACATCACCGTCAAGGGTGCGCCCGTGGATACCTCCACGTTCAACACGGCCGATTACCTGCGATACGAGGCGGACAAGAAAGAGCCCCTCAAGACGGGCACGACCGACGACGAGATCAACGAGATGACCGGCGGGACAGATCTGGAATTTTACCTGACGTTCGAGCTGTACGAGCTGTTCGGGTACCTCCCGGTCGGAGGCGCCCCGCACATCGCAGAAAACCTCCCGTGGTACAACAACTCGCCCGAGACGCTGAAACGCCATCACATCCGGCGTAAAGGCGTCCTGCCGGGCCGGCACGACGGCAACGAGAAGAAGCGCCAACAGCTTGTCGACATCGTCGAGGGCAAGGGCGACCTGCCCGCCCCGAAGCAGTCGCGCGAGACGTTCGCCTCCGTCGTCGAAGCCCTGCTCACCGGAAGCCCCGGCCGCGAAGTGATCTCCTATCGCAACGAAGGGCAGATCACGAACCTGTCGCCCGATGCGGTCGTCGAGACATGGGCGACGATCTCCGCCGATAGCCTTTCACCGGTTAACGCCGGCGCGGTGCCCGACCCGCTGGCGGGATACATGCAGATGATCGTCGACGAGCAGGAGCTGAGTATCGAGGCGGCTCTTACCGGCGATCGACAGAAGGTCGTCCAGGCGATGACCGTCTCGCCAATGGTGCAGAACAAGGACATCGCCGCCGACCTCACCGATGAGCTGCTGGCCGCGAACAAGGACCTCCTCCCGCAGTTCAACAAATGACCGCCAGGCGGAGACTATCAGTCGATGACCGGTAAGGAACGAATCCGCGCCACGATTGCACGCCGGGGGACCGACTACGTCCCGCTGGGCTTCTACGCGGTCGATCACGAGATCATCTCGAAGGTGCTCGGCCGGGCGACCTACGTCCGTGACAAGATCGCCCGGAAGGTGTTGCTCTGGGAGGGACGCCGCGACGAGCTGGCCGCCAGCTACAAAACCGACACCGTCGAGTTCTATCGCAAGATCGACTGCGCCGACATCATCCTGCCCAAGGAGGCCCCCGAGCTGCCGCCCGCTGATTACACACCTCCCGATCCGCCACCAAAGAAGATCGAGCAAAACAAGTGGCAGGACAACCGCGGGCGCATCTGGCAGGCGGTTCCCGAAGTCAACGAGATCCAGTGCATACACGATCCGGTCCGCAAGACCGAATTCACCGTCGATGATTTCGCCGGGCCGGTCGAGGTCGCCCCGCCGGATGAATCGTGCTACGAGGCGATTGATTACCTTATCGAGCAGTTGGGTCCGGACCGCTACGTTTGCTCGAAGTGTCAGATTACATCGCTGACGCCAGACGGCGACACGGCCTCGGGCCTGATGATGTACGCCCTGCACCCGGAGGTGGTCCACGCCGCGAATCGGCGCCAGGTGGCCCGGC
The DNA here is from genome assembly GCA_030628445.1 of Phycisphaerae bacterium. Taxonomy (GTDB): domain Bacteria; phylum Planctomycetota; class Phycisphaerae; order SM23-33; family SM23-33; genus DAOVQV01. The sequence goes on from DAOVQV010000067.1 coordinate 3,870, forward strand.
AGAATCAGCTTGATAAGTACAACATCCGCCCCGGCTCGGCCGGCGTCTTCGTCGAGGAGGACATGGCCGGGACCAACGGGCCCCTGATCTCGCCGCAGATGTTCCGCGAAATGTACCTCCCGTATCTCGCCCGGCGGATCGAGCACATCAGACAGTTCACCGACCAGGTCGGTATGCACAACTGCGGGAACAATATCCCGCTGATGGAGATGTTCATCGAGGCGGGGATCGACTACTACCAGTCGCTGCAGACGACGGCGGGGATGGAGATCGGGCGGCTCAAGGAGATGTTCGGCGAGAAGTTGGTCTTTTGGGGCGGCGTGGCGCTGGAGGTGCTGATCCAAGGGCAAGTCGACGACGTCCGCAAGGAGGTTCGCACGGCGATGCAGCGCGGCGCGCCGGGCGGGGGATTCATACTGGGACCGTCCCACTCGATCGCCATGGGAACCAAGTACGACAACTTCATGGCGATGATCGACGAGTACGTCAAGCTGCGGGATAAATTCTAGACACTTCTAGAAAATTCTAACGGAACATGGAACAGGGCCTTGCCCAATCCAGGTCGATATTAGCTGACGCCGGGAACGTCGCCGTCTTGAGCGGCGCGGGAATATCGGCCGAGTCCGGCGTCCCGACATACCGCGGCGCCGGCGGGATATGGGAGGGCTTCAGCGCGGCCGAACTCGCCAGCGCCGAAGGTTTCGCCCGTGACCCGGCGAAGGTTTGGGGATGGCACAACCAACGTCGCATGCAACTTGCAGCGATCAAGTTCAACGCCGGCCATAAGGCACTGGCCGATCTGGAGGCACAAGTCGTCGCCCGCGGGGGAACGTTTACGCTGGCGACGCAGAATATCGACGGTCTGCACCAAGCGGCGGGGTCGCAAAACGTCCTCGAGCTGCACGGTACGATCCTGGCGATTCGCTGCTCGACGTGCACGGATAAGCGGCACATCGGGTTTGAACCGGTAGATGACGAAATCCCTCGCTGTCGGGAGTGCGGCGCGTACATGCGCCCGGACATCGTCTGGTTCGGCGAGCAACTGCCCGCGGACGTCTGGGAAGCGGCGGCGAAGGCGGCCTACGAGTGCGACGTGTTCATGACGATCGGGACCAGCGCGGTGGTGTATCCGGCGGCGGGCCTGATAGAGATGGCGGCCGGGACCGGCGCCAAGACGATCGAAGTGAACCTCCAGCGGACGGCGGCCAGCGGGCTGGTGAATATTTCCCTCCAAGGTAAGGCCGGCGAAATCCTACCGCAACTGGTCGATCTGACCTGATAGACGATCGCGAGCCGCCGCCGATACCGTTTTGTTGTTCGCAGTGGAGCGCTTAACACCATTCTGTAGCGTTTGCTCTGCCTGCGGCGTCGGCTGGGTTCGTCAGACTGCATCGACAACCTACGGGGTTGTCTGCTTCGCCTTCCTCCCCAGCCTTGTCCTCGCCTACGAGCAAATCGCTACATTATGTCGTTAACTGCTCTAGTCGCCGGACGATATCATGTGAACATGACCGATCCCAGCGACAAAACCCCGGCGTTTCTATGCGACGCCATGTTGGGGGGCTTGGCGCGGTGGTTAAGGGCGGCCGGGTACGACGCCAAGTTCGAGTACGGGATCGACGATCGCGAGCTGATCCGCCGAGCCCGCTCGTCCGGCCGCATTGTCCTGTCCAGCGACGGGCCGCTGTTCGAACGGAACATCATCAAGGACGGGACGGTTCCGGCCGTCTACATCCCGCAGCAGATCAGCAAGCTCGAGGCGCTCCAGTTCGTCACGCGTCAATTGGAGCTCCCGCTGCGAGCGCCGCGATGCATGGGGTGCGGCGGTAAGCTGACGGAGGTCCCCAAACACGAGGTCATCAACGAGGCACCGCCGCTGGCGTTCCGCAATTGCGAGAAGTTCTGGCGGTGCGGGCGCTGCGGTAAGCTGCTGTGGCACGGGACGCACTGGCAGCGGATTACGAAACGCCTCGCGGAAATCACCCCGGCTAACTGACGTGCAATCCGGTCAATTACCCCAACCGATGTCTTTCAAAAGCGCTTTGGGGAGCATGAACTTCATTGTCTTGAGCGGATCGACCACTTGGCAGATGCGAAGCTCACCGACCAGGCTCATCGTCCGCGCGGCGTCGTTCGCACCCAGACCAACATTGTCGCAAAGAAACTGATGGGCCTTGTCCAGCACCATCCGCTCGCATTCATCCAAGCCCTTGGCGGAGGCGAGGAACATCAGCCACTCGTCGTTTTCGACGGCCGGTGTCGGCAGCTTTACCGACGCGACCGACACCGACAGCGTCACCTCGCCGGCGACTTCCGCCCCGCAGACGCAGACCTCCCCGTCGCCCATCACCGCGTGAATGTCGCCCATCGCCAGCAGCGCCCCGTTGACGTTGACCGGCAGGTACACCGCCGCGCCGGGGGCGATCTGCTTGCAGTCCATGTTACCCCCGTGCTCACCGGGCGTCCCAGTGAGGATCTCCTCCCCGCCGCCGGGGGCCACGCCGATCACGCCAATCATCGGCCGGATCGGGACCCAGACACCTTCGCAGACGATCAGCTCACCGTCGCGGATGGGCAGGATCACCGTCTCGTTGGCTCCGATTCTATGGGCCAGGGCGCCCATTCCTTCGGACAGGTTCATCACCGCGTGATCCGCCACGTCGATCTTCTGGATCTCGACCTTCAGTATGTCGCCGACCGCGGCGCCTTCGACGAAGACCGGCCCCGTTGCGGGGTTGACCGTATTCCACATATCCTTGGTGAACTTGTCGTCGGCGCTGCGGAGATTCCCGCTGTAGCAGTCCTGGGACCTGACGCGGAACGTCTCGTTCGCCGCAACGCGCAATACAGGCTCGTTCGCTGCCGACATCTTGTAGCAAACCTTGTCCATGGTCAGCGTCTTCATGATCTGCTCCGATTCGGTTCGCAGTCAGCACGAGGGTACTGGCGATCGGGCGCCAAACAAAGTGTCAATCTCGCAGCTTGACGTGTCAGCTATGGCACGGTGATCAACTGCTTCTCGATCGCATTGTCGGCCCGGAGAATCGTGATGCGATCCGCCTCACCCGCACCCACGTGTGCCGATCACGGCGAGTTGGCGATGCGGATCTCGTCGATATCGATCTGGCCCCAGTCCCCATCATAGTGATTGTACAGCCTGACGAGCACGCGGGTGAAGTTGCGATAACTGCTGCTGATACCGACCGTGCCCTTGGAGACTCCCTCGTAGAAGCACTCGACCTGATCGGTGAGGCGGTTGTAGACCAACTCGACCTGCTTGAGGTCGTACCCGCCTGGGTCGCCCGGGGCTGAGTAGGCGCCCAGCATCGAGTCGCTGGCTCCATCGTCGAAAGTGGCCCGCAGCTCCAGCTCGCCGGACCCGGTTCGATCCAGGGCGAAGCCCAGGCCAA
>DAOVQV010000004.1 GCA_030628445.1 Phycisphaerae bacterium
AGTGCCTCGCCAGCCACGAGACCGATTCGCCCCGAAGGAATCGCTGATAGATCACCTGCTTGTGCACTACCGACAAGGGCGCCGAGGCGTCCGGGAATACCGCATCATCCGGCTCGTCGATATCGTGCTTGCGGATGGTGTATCGGACTGTCTCGACCGCGCGGCCGGTCTTGTCGGAAAGGCGCTTGGCAATATCGTTAAGGCAGCAATCGCAGAAACCGGACATCCTCCTGGCGCGGCGGATGATCTCATTCTTCTCTTCGAGCGACATCTGGGAGAACTTCGCCGAGCGGCGCACCAGCTCCCGGCGGGACGAAACGAATCGCTCGATGGAGCTTCCCAGGAACGCCACCCGCCTCTTACCATCGGGAAATACCAGGCGCCTCGCGACCAGGCCCTTGCGCCGCCAGCGGGTAATCGTCTTAGTCGAGATATTGAACCGCCTCGCCAGCGCCTCGGTGGTATAGACCGGCTCGTCGTAGTCGCTGCAGCGAAGCTGGAAACTGTCGCATATGTCCAGCATCAAGTTGCGCAGATCTTCACGCAGCGTCCCCCCGGACATCTGGTCGGTGGGCGGGGAGCGGCGCGTGGGACGATAGCCCGTCAGGCGGTAAAGGACGAATTCATAGGGATACGTTTCAGTCGGGCTGGCGACCTCCAGCAGGCGCTCCGCGGCGTCGACGTAATCCTGCCGCAGCCGCACCAAGCCCGCTGTCAGTTCCGTCGCCAGCTCCCTCATGGGCTTGTTCACGTATTGGCGCATGCCCCTGTGTCCTTTCCGTCCCGGCCGGTGGGGCCCGGTTCAAGGACTGATCCCTCAACCCCTTTCTGCTCACCATCCAGTATGCGGAGCTCGTCGGGATTTGGCAAAGGTTTTCTCGGCGGACCACTCAAGCGAAGGCGCCGGAAAATGTTATGAGTCAAACGCGATCCGGGCCTTTGGGGGTCGAGACGGACCGGCGGCGCCTCTCGGGCGGGCTGCGGCGTACACCCCTACGACGAGCTTTGGGATTCGCCTTGAAGCACTCGTCTAAGTTGCCTGATAGCGGCGTTGTCCTTGCCCTTCAGGTCCTCGTTCAGGAGTTTCCGTGCCTTGGCGAGGACGGCCGTGTCGCCGCTGAGCCTGTAATGCCCGATGCAGGCGGCGGCAAGTTCCGCTTGATAGACCCACGTCAATTCGCTGCGGGTCCTCCTGGCGTTGGAGGCCGCCTTCTCATACAGCTTTCCCGCTTCGCTGTAATGTTTCACCGCGTCGGTTTTGGCTTGGGTGGACCTGCGTCCGAAGTCAGCTACGGCGCCGACCGCGGCGGGAACGGACCGCTCGATCTGCGTGAAGGCGTTCGAGACGGCCTTTGCGACGCGCGCACTTTGAGTCATAAGAAAATAGTTTCGCGCGTGCAACTCGGCCGCCGCGGCGTGGACCTCGCCCTGCTGTGCGAACCTTCCCTCCGTCGCAGTCGGCTTCTGCGATTCGCCCAGTGTCTTGGCCGCCTGCTGGTAGGCCTTTGTGGCAATCGAACCGGACTTACCCATCCGCCGATACCCCGCCTGGGCCCGCCCAAGTTGAGATTCTATGATTTGAACCGTCTGCGCCATGGCCCCGGACATCTCGTCCTTGCGGGCGGCGTGGGTTCCGGCCTCGGTCCTTCCGCGGTCGAGGACGGCGGCGACGGCGGTCACCATCTTCTGCGACGCCTCCATCGCCGCGGTGAGCTCCTGCTTCTGTGCGTCGACACCATTTATGGATCGCTCGACCTGCCCGGCCTCGGCGGCGTTCTTATCGATCTGCATCTCTATCTCCAGCGCCTGCTCGAGCACCTCCAGCCCCCGCGAGGCCGGTACGTCCCGACGAACCTCACGGACCTTTCCCGTAAGGGCCTCGTTGGCGGCCAGCAGATCGTCGTATTGCTTTTGTAGACCCCGCAGTTGAACGTCGAGCTTGCGCTGGCGCGCCGCCAGGTCGGCGACCTGCTGGTCCGCCTCTGCTCGAATCGCCTCGAACTTCTTCATGTCCACCGAAGCCAGGCCCGCGTAGTATCCGGCCAGGTTTGCTTGGACTTGAAGGACAAAGACGGACTTGGCGGTAAGGTCCAGCCCGCTGCGAGCGTCTCTGGCGGCGGCGGCGGAGACGGCGGCATGATATCGGCCCTGTAGGGCCAAGATGCGGGCCAGCACCGCCCGGCTCAGTGAGGCCAGTCCCTCTTCGGCGCCGCCCGAAGCGTCGACGGCCGCCGACAGGTCCCTCTGGGCTTCATTGAGGATCGCAAGGGCCTTGGGATTCAGCCCGGACCCACCCGAGACCTTACCTGCAAGGGAGCCCATAATCGCCAGGGCCTCATCAAGGCGCCCCTGCGCCTCCTCCACGGCCTCCATCAGGTTTCGCCCGGCACTGCGGGATTCAGATTCCGCGCAGCCAGACAAAAGCAAGAAGCCCAACAGACAACCCAACACACAGACGCTAACAGGAACACACCTATAATTTCGCACGGTAAAATCTCCCTTACTATTCCGCCGGCCTTGGGGCTTGAGGCGAGACATAGCTTTTATCACGAGCCGTGTGAGTTTTCAACGTCCAGGTTGAGCAATTCAGCGCCGCTGTGTGCATCTTCAGACGGCGCAGCTTCATTCCCGCCGGCGGGCAGGAAACCCCGCAGCGAGTCGATAATGGGCGGGACCTGCTCGGGCCGGACGATGTATCCGTCCCGGCCGCGGGACGCCGGGCCGCTTATCATAAGCGTGCTGCCTTTTGTCTCGATGCTGACGGCCCGTCCCGCAAGCGATGAACAGGCATCCGCCACGGTCGCAGCTACCGCGCTGCGGCCGCTATACGACCAGCATCGCACGTGCCCGCTGCGGCGACGTGCGGCGAGCGGGCCCAGCGCCGCATCTCGATCGGACCACAGCAGGACCGGCGGGATGTCGAAGTCGGCCTCGACCACCACTACGTTGCAGCGACGGGTGATGCGCCGCGTCCCGTGCCCGAGCTCATAGCAGAAATCAAACACCCGCACACCGACCTGCCCGACCCTCCCGTACGTGACATTGGCGGCCCGCGGGGAGTGCCCGCCCCCGATCAGTGCGAAGTTCGCGTACCGCCTGGACACGTCGAACGGGTCCTCCGGCGAAAACCGCATCGACTTCTCGTGGGCCGTCCTTCCCAGCGCGTAAGTGCGGCGGTGCTGCAAGAGACCCATCACCACAAAGGATATAACCGATGCGATCAGAACAACGACCAATAACGCTGTAAAAGCAATGGCCATGTTCCACTCTATCGCCCGCCCGCTCTTGCTACGGCGCCGGCTCGTCGGTCCGTTGGTCTTCCGGTTGCGATTCTTCCGGTGGGGACGGCAGGGACGGGCGGCCCGTGAGGTCGAGCTTCATACCCAACGGCGGGCGCCACTTGAGCCGGTAGTCCGGATGCAGCGGGCCCTTGAGCGATTCGATCCACTGCACCATCCGCTTGTAAAGAGGAGACTTGCGGCTGGTGAACATCGGATTGACCCGTATCGCCTTACCATCCCTATCGACTTTCGGATGACGTTTCTCCGCCTGCTCCGCAGGTAAGGCGAACTGGAGCAGCAGCGAGAGATCCGCATCATTGCGATTGACCATGCGCCACCCCCGCTGGGTGTAGGTATCGAGGATCACGCAGTTGGTGTAGTCCACGTTGGCGGACCTGACCCGCACGCCGAAAAGCTTAAGCCCGCCGACGGGCTTCGACCCGCCGTGACAGTGCGGCGCGGCGCAGTACCGTCCGACGGCCGGGAACACCGCAGAGCGGAACTTCACCATAAAGGACGGGTCGGTCCTTACGATGATGTCGTCTTTGATACCCGTCTGCTCGTACCCTATGTTGTCCAGGATGTAGACCGCCTTGCCCACGGGGGATAGGGCGCGGAACCTGTCGGCGTAACCGGCCTGTTTGAATTCCTTCCGGCCCTCCATCATGGCGATGAACCTATCCAGGAGGTCGTTGCGGAAGCGGATGGTCACACGGTCGGTGGCGCGAAGCTCTTCCAGGCGGATGTTGTGGATATCGTCATTCGTCAGCAGCCACTCGCTGCGCAGGGTCGGTCCGCCAGGCGCTTCGGTCCCCGGCGTCCAGGGCCGTTCACCGGGGCGGGCGGGTTTCGTCGTGGCGGCCCTGATCCTGGCTTCGACCTGTCTTAGCAGCAGCGCGGCCTCGATGTAGTCGGCCTTGAGCTTAAGCGCCTCCAACAGCTGCCTGCGGGCCCGGGTCAACAGCCCGTTCTTCATAGCCCACTCCGCCAAGGTGTAACGGGCCTCGGGGCTCTTAGGATCGATCCGCCCCAGACGCTTGTCGAATTCATCCTCCGGTCTGACCAGGTCCTCGATTGATTCGACCTGATCGGCCGGGATCACAACGACGGCGCCGAGTTTCGTTTTGATCTGGTAGCCTGTCTTGTCCTTAATAGGTGTTACTTCGCCCTCAAGGGTCTGGCCGGTCTTGAGCTTGACGACCTTCATCTGCCCGAACGTCGGCACAAAGACAACCAAGACCACCAATACGCTCAACAATTTGTTATTCATCGGGTCACCTCATCCGCCGAGTATGGGGCGGGCGGGAAGCGGCAAATCGCCCTCGGCGCCGCATTCGTCCGCGCCATACCGATCCGGTCAGCCAAAGGCGGCAGTGGGATTCGAACCCACGAATAACGGATTTGCAATCCGTCGCCTTGGTCCGCTTGGCTATGCCGCCCTGGAACAGACACATCCAATCGTCAACCGCTCTAAATACAAGTATAACCGCCACAAGGAATAGGTCAACGTCACTAGGACCCCCTTACCGCGTCGAACCCCGCCCCGCCTTCGCCCTTATCGCCTCAAACTCACTGCTCAGCCCGCCCATGTCGCTGTCCAGATCCGCAAGTTGCTTGATTCGCACGACCACGGCGCGCATCGCCTCCCGGTCGCCGCCGCAACCGGCAAGCAGAGAAGCGCAGTACTCCAACTCCACCCGCCAAAAGAACCGAGGGCGTGCGGGTCTGTCGATCCCCTCCGTCAGCTGCCCATAGTACCCAATCGCCGCGTCGAACCGGCCCAGGGCCGCGCACGCCCTGCCCAGACCGAGGATGTTCGCAGGATCGACCGCGGCGCGGCTCGTCCGACCGGGGCCCGACCCTGCGGAGTTTCGCGCGTCGTCGTAGGTCTTGCACTGGGCGAACAGCTTCAGCGCTTCTTGGTAGCGACTGCGAGCTATTTCCCCCCGCCCGGCGGCCTCGTCGGTGCGCGCGGCGTGGTAATTAGCATCGGCGAGCATCTGCGTCAGCAAGTAGCGGGCCTCGATGGGCTTGGCGGCGACCGGCGCGAACAGATCACCCGCGAAGCTCAGGTAGGCCCGGCGAAACTGCTCCAGATCAGCCCGGGCGGCCCCCGACGAATCGGCAAGGCGGTCGCGGATCTGGACAACCAGCAGCTTCAGCAGGTCATCGCTGGCGGCGCCCCACGTGGCCCTGGCAACGCGAATCTCCTCGATCGCCTGTGCGGTTCGCCGGAGTCCCAGCAGCTTGCGGATTCGAAACTGTGCGGCGGTCCTTAGCGCCGGCGATCCGGGCCATTTGGCGGGCAGGGCTTGGAGCATCTCCAGTGCCGCCCGCTCTTGGTTGAGCATCTGGCAGGTAATGACGGCGGCGAGGAAATCGGCGCTGCATCCCCACCGGCGCAGTTGGGCGGCCCTGTCGGGGTCGCCCTCTTGGGCTGCGGCGGTGAGGGCTTCAGCGGAATAACAGTTCGTGTCCGCCAGAAGCTGCTGAGGGGCTTCGGCGGCGGCGACGCCAAACTGCCCGAGCCGCTCGAAACGCAGGCGAAGCGACCAGTACCCCGCTTCAGTGTGGGCGGGCAGCGACGGGGGGACCCTGGCGAACGCGGCGATCGCCCGGCCGATCCACTGACACTTGGCGCGGGCGGGGGCGGGCTGTTCGGCCATCTGATGGCACTGATAGCCCAGCTCGTAGTACCACCGCGCGGCCTCGTCGCGGGTCGCCCAGTCACGGCGGCCCAGAAGCAAATCCAACGCGGCGATCATCCGCTCCCGCAGCTCGGCGGAGACGGGCGCCCCGGAATCGGTGAGCTTGTCGATAACGGCGGCGTATTCGCGCACGGCGTTGAGGGCTGCATCGAAGCTTCGCGGATGGTCCGGCCAGCCGGCCGCCAGTTCATAAAAACGCTGAGCGGCCCGGCGGGGCTTACCCGCCGAACCCAAGACAACACCGAGCCGCCATAGGGCGTCGGTCCGAAGCGACCGGGAGGTATCGTCGCTGCGGTCCAGGATCGCCCGCAAGGCCGCCTCCGCCCGGTCGGACGCGTCGGCGGTCTCGGCGACCGCCAGGAGTATCATCGAGTCAAGGTTCGCCAGATCATCGCGGTCGGTGTAGATGGGCCCGATCATCCGCAGGTAATCGTCCCGGATCTGACGGTGGTCTTGTGCCGGGCGGATCAGGGCCTCCTGGGCGAGGCGGTCAAACTCGGCCGCTTCGGCGGGTCCCCCGGGGCCCGCAGCAGCTCGTCTGCGGTACAGGTAGCTTACCAGCAGTGCCCCCTTGACGTGTGCGGCGGGCGCGTCGTGAGGGAAGGCGCGGACGTAGAATAGCTTGAAGGCCTCGACCGCCTCGCCAGCGGCGTCGTAGCGGTCCTGCTCGATGAGATTGCGCGCCGCCTCGAACTTCGCCTCCGCCCGAACCGCCGGCGGCGCGTGCCCAGCACCCGCGGCGGCGAGGTGCTCGGAGGCTTTGAGGTGGAAGCTTAGCTTGCGATCCTCCTGGTCGGTCAGTTGAGCCAATTCCCTGGCGGCCCGGCCCGCCAGCAGCATCGCCTGATGCCCGACGCCCGTAAGATTCTCATCCGCCGCGAACTTCTCGCCGACGACGAGCGCCTCCCGCAAGAGCCGGGCCTTGCGCCGTCTGTGCTGGTCGGTCCCGTCCACCAGTCCCATCGCCCGATACAGGCGAATCCACGCCAGGCGGTAAGCAACCTGCTGGGAAAGTTCCTCCAGGTCGGGTACGGACCAGATGAGGCGGCGAGGACTGGCGCGCCAACGGACCAGTAACCGGGCGATCTGATCTTCCAGCGCCACCAGCAGTTCGATGGGCCGGGCGGTGCGCTCGGCGAGAACCTGTCGGTCGTGCCGGGACCCGTGCAGGTATACCAAACGCCCGGCGTACGGTTCGGTGAGCGCCTGACCGAGCACCTCACCCAACCGCAGCTCGAATCGCATATGCGCGATCTGCTCGGCGTCGGACTGTCCGCCGGCGGTCTGTTCGATAAGGCGGTCGAGCAGGCGGGCCGCTTCGTTCAGCAGTTCGTCTCGCTGCGAAAACGTCGGGGCCTCCTTCGCCCGGGCGATACGCGCCTCAACGTCCGCGGCGAGGGATTCAAGCTTCGCCTGCTCGCCATTGACCGCGGCGGCCACGCAGGTGCAGGCGACAAGAGCAACAAAAGCCTGAACCGCCAGCCTATTCACGGCCGTACCTCCTCTCGGCCGGGACCTGCAAAAGCGATGCGAGTGAACTTCGCCCGAACGGCGGCGTTGAAGGCCTCCACCACATATCGCCATCGCACCCCGCGACCCGGGGCGATGATGATGGGGACCTGCGGCGAGCCGATCCTTACCCTGTAGGCTGCAAGGTGCTCATGGAGCCGCCCGGGCCCGTCGATCCGCCCTTCGGCCGCGCCCGTGACCTCATAGATAACCCCCTCGCCGCCCGCCTCGGCGCGAAGGTTGATACGGACCGGACGATATATGCGCTGCACCGCCCTGGCGGGGGCGGCGTCGTGGCGGGGCAGCGTCCCGGGGATGTATCCCTCGGCCTGGCGAAACTGCGTCGTCAGTATGAAGAACAGCAACAACTGAAACGTCACGTCGATCATGGGCGTAAGGGGCGGTTGGTATTTGGGCTTGGGGCGGGCGCGTCTCTTGCGGATGGAGACGAACTGGCCCAACCGCCGGGAGAATGTGCTCGGGCGAGCCATGCTACTGTGGGGCCTCCAAAAGGGCTGTTACGTTCATCTTGGGGATATCCGCGCGTCTCGCCGCCGTAATCACCGCAAAGACGGACCCGTAATCGACGCGCTTATCAGCGCGGATCTCGACTGCAAACCCCGGCGCCGCGGATTTGGCCTTTCGCCGCGCAAACTCGCGCTGCAGGCGAGCGGTGTCGTCCAGGTCGATCCGCACGCCGTCGATCTCGTAATGGCTCGCCGCTGCGGTCCCGTCCGTCTCGTGCGGGTCAGCGGTGCAGATAACGTTTACGATAACGCGGCTCGGCGCTTTGGGGCCCCGGATGGCCCGGGAGCGGAGCGGGCGATGCAGTTGCAGGGGCGTGAGCGACTCGGACGCCATCTGGCTGGCGAGAATGAAGAATATGATCAACTGGAAGGTGCAGTCGATAAGCGGCGTCATGTTGAACGCCACCTCGCCCGCCCCGCCGCCGCTGCCTCGTTTGTAGACCAAACTTCTGGGCATGGTGCGTCTCCGGCCGGACTGTCCGCTCTTACATGGGCTCGCCGTACAGGGGGGCGTCCTTGGGTGGCCGCAGGATCGAGACCAGCTCCTGCGACGAGACGATCGCCTCGGAGGTAAGCTCATCGATCCGGCTGCGCATCAGCGAATAGACCGCCAACGCCGGTATCGCGATCCCCAGGCCCACCAGCGTGGTCACCAGAGCGATTCCGATGGCCCCGGCCAACTCGCCCGGTTCCGGGATCCCGCCGGCCTGGACGATCTGGAAGAACGCGTTGATCATCCCCCAGACCGTTCCCAGCAGGCCCACCATGGGAGAGATATTCCCGATCAGGTTCAACGGCTCGATGTGCCGCAGGAGCTTGGTCGTCCGTTCCTCGGATGTCTCCTCGATGGCCCGCTCCATGGCGGCGTATCCGTGCGGCGAGTCCAGCAAGGCCGCGTGACCCACCTGGCTCAAGAGGTCCGCCCGCCCCGCCGCGAGGTCGATCGCGTCGCGATAAGGCGTGCGCTGCAGGCACGACCGCATCTTCTCGCGCACGGCGTTGGGCAGGATGTTGGTCCGGCGAATGGCGAAGAACAGCTCGACGATCACCCCCAGCGTCACAAAGCTAAGCGCCCACAGGATGATCCCTATGACACCGCCGCCGGGCCAGACCAAGACCTCAAAGTAATTCATGCCCGCCACTCCTTTGGCTTACGTGTTGTCACAGCTCGCAGCTGTCACCGCCGATCGGCCAGTCGCCTCCGCCGCCGCCCGTTACTGCTCAAGGGCGACGAACCTGAACCGCCCGCCGTTTTCGGCGGCGATTGACTTCATCACTTCCTCGGCCTCGCCAGAATGATATCCGTACAAGAAGGTATTGATGTGTATCTCGCCGTTTTTGTTCCGGTCGCGAATGTATCGGGCCACGGCGGCGTTTCCGTCCAGCACCCGCCCGTCGGGCAAAGTGTATCCGCTGGATATCACGCCGGGCCCTTCGAAGGCCCCATCCGTCAGCAGATGAATCACCTTACCCCCGGGCGGGCCCGCCGCGCCGCCAAGCACCTCGAACGCCCGCCTCAGCGCCGCCAGGGCGGTAGTGGAGCCTTCCGGACAGATCTGCTGGAGAAACTCGACCGCCGCCAGCTTATTGTTCTTTGTCGCCGGGACCAACCGCTTCGGGGGATTCTCAATCGCCTCGTCCTTGGCGAACAGGATCACGTGGAAATGCTGGTCCGCTCTGAGCCGGGCGATCGAGACGAGCATCTGGTGACGGAGATTGTCGAACGTGTCGATCATGGACGCGGAACGGTCGACGACGTAGACGATGTGCCTGGCGTCGCCGCCCGTTCCAAAAAAGTCGCTGATCGGGCGTTCGGACCCCGCCGGCGTCAGGGCGAACCGCGCCATCGCCGCCACAGAACCGCCGCGCCCCAGGCCCGCCGGGGCGTCCTTGCGATCGGCGGCGGCCGGTCGGACCCGAAGCGGCGCGGGGATATCGAGCAGCGCGGGCCCTTCGCTGATCTTCGGGGGCGGCTCGTGGCCGTTGCGGCGGGGTTGGGCCAGGCCCATCGGCAGGCCCGGCCGGTCGGCGAGGTAGGCGTCGGGGACGGTGACGGGAGGGGACTGCAGCCCAGCCTTGACGACCATCACGAACGGGAGCATTGCGGTGAAGAGGCCCAGGTGGACAAGCACGCTTACCAACCACGGTAAGGAGGTCAGCACGGACAGCTTTGATAAGACCACCCGGCGACGACGGTCCGCGACGGCGGCGGCGTCCTTGCCCATCGCCCGGTCAGGCGAATGTCGAGCCGATCCCTTCATCCGCAAGAGAATCTCCGTTTCGGGTCTGCTCCGCAGCGTCGGTCGGTTGTTATTTGTACCGCCGGCGAGCCAAAGGAGCAACCGGTTTCGCCAAGTCGCACCGGGGCAGGGCCGATACACAAAAGGCTTTCCCCGACGATAACCGGACAGACCGCTCGTGGATGGCCGATAAGCATAACATCTTGCCCGGCAAATACCGGCGTATTAGATTACCTTGATATACGCCTGCGAGGGTGGCGGAATTGGCAGACGCGCTAGGTTTAGGACCTAGTCCCGCAAGGGGTGTGGGTTCGAGTCCCACCCCTCGCATTCGGCACAGGGAGAGCCCCTGCCGTTTGGGATAAGCCCCAGGCAGCGGACATCTTGAAATCGCGCTGCGTTACGCGGCGGGTTGGGAAACCCGCCGCGCGATACACCGAAACGCGGAATGCTCTATCGTGCTTTGACCTTAACGGCGGCGGGCAGCTTGGCGCCGGGCCGGGCGTAGGTGGCATGGAGGCTCATACCCGAGACGTAGAAGAACCCGAACGCGAAGATGACGAGGAACGGGGTCGTAAAGGCCGCACGCAGGTGTATGACGCTGCCCACGGCGCAGAGCGTCACGTACAGGCCCATCGCCAGTTCCGCAAGCGGGACCACCAGCCAGCGGAGGCGCTTCTTGGGTCTCAGTCTTAAGGCGACCAGCGGTGCGATCTTCGCGTCACCGTACTTGGGGGTGCGGATGAACTCGCTGTCTCTACCGAAGATGCCCTCTAAGATCGCCTTTGTATTCGAGACGCACAGCCCGACGCCAATGGCCATCAGAACCGGCAAGTACTTGACGGCCGTCCGCCAGTCCCCGAACAGCTCATATTGGCTGGCCACGTAGAACACCGCCGCCGACAGCGTCGCCAGCGTAAAGATGCTGATGTCGAAAACCGCACCCCAGAACGACCCGCCCTCAAGCGGGACGGTCTGCATGTAAATCGCCGGGAACATCATCCCCACCAGAAACAGCATGTACAGGTGCATCGAGAAGCAGGTCAGGTGGAAGAACGCCTCGATCTTGACCTTCAGCGGCGCCTTTGAGAGGAAGACCCGAGGAAGCAGCTTGATGGCCGTCTGGACCCCGCCCTTGGTCCAGCGGAATTGCTGCGCCTTGAATGCGTTCATCTCGGGCGGCAGCTCGGCCGGCGCGGTCAGGTCGGGCAGGAAGATGAACTTCCACCCGCGAAGCTGCGCGCGGTATGAAAGGTCCAGGTCTTCGGTCAGCGTGTCGTGCTGCCACCCTCCCGCGTCGTCGATCGCCGACCGCCGCCAAGTGCCCGCCGTGCCGTTGAAGCTCATAAAGCGGTCGCTGCGGTTGCGCGCGACGTGCTCGATGGCGAAATGACCGTCCAGCAGCATCGCCTGGGTCCGCGTGAGCAGATTGGAGTTTCGGTTGAGGTGCTCCCATCTGGTCTGGACCATCGCGACCTTGGGATTCGTGAAGTGATGAATCGACCGCATCAGTATGTCCGGGTTTGGTGTGAAGTCGGCGTCGAAGATCGTGATGAACCGGCCGGTGGCCCTGTCCAGGCCGTTGGCCAAAGCGCCGGCCTTGTATCCTGAGCGGTTGTCCCTGCGGATGTATTCGATATCGACCCCGGCCGCGCGGGCCTCCCGCACCGCCTTGCGGGCGATTTGCTCAGTCTGGTCGGTGCTGTCGTCGAGCACCTGTATCTGGAGCTTGTCGCGCGGGTAGTCGATGTGGCAGGTCTTGGTGATGATCCGCCTAGCTACGAACTGTTCGTTGTACATGGGCAACTGGACCGTCACACGCGGTAAGTCGTCGAAATGTCCGGGCGGCTTGGGCACCTTCCGGCGATTGCGATAGTACAGGATCACGAGCAGGTAGCGGTGAAACCCGTACACCGACACCATCACCAGCGCGAAGGTGTACAGGGCCATGAATACGGTTTCCGCCAGTTCGGTCCAGTCCATCGACAGTCCCACACTCCCGTTGTTGAGAATGACTCGGCCGTCTTATTCATGTGCCCGGCCGAGAGGTGATTCTATCGGCGCCGGTGGGGGCGGGTCAATACCGCCGGCGGGTCTCGTCAGTGGGTGAGACGACGAAGTGTGGCGATTGACGCTGGAACAGGCTTTTAGCCTGGCAGGGCACAGGCTTTTGCCCTGTCTGCCCGCGGGCTCCAGACCCCGTGCCACGAGCCTCGGCACGCCCTCGTCAGTGGGCAAGACCCCCTCGCCCCGTTCGGTTATTCCGCCCGGCGGACGCTTTCGATGATGACAGGCTCGATAGGGACGTCATCCTTCGTGCCGATACGAGTGGTAGCGACGGAGCTGATGCGGTCGACGACATCCATGCCCTCGACGACCTTACCGAAGACGCAGTAGCCGAACCCCCGCGACGTCTCGTCGGCGTGATCCAGAAAGGCGTTATCCTTGACGTTGATGAAGAACTGAGAACTGGCGCTGTCGATCGCCGGCGTGCGGGCCATGGCCACCGTTCCGCGCAGGTTTTTAAGATCGTCGCGGGCCTCGTTGGGAATCGGCGGGTGCGCGGTCCTCTCCTGCATGTCGGGCGTGAACCCGCCGCCTTGAATCATGAAGTCGCTTATCACGCGGTGAAAGATCGTCCCGTCGTAGAATCCCTGATCCACGTAGGTCAGGAAGTTGGCGACGGTCCCGGAGGCCTTATCCGGACAGAGCTGGATCTTGATCGGGCCCATGGAGGTTTGCATTAAAACAACGACAGCGGCGGTCTTGTCCGAATCGCTTGGATCTTGTGAGCCGCCCGAGGGGATCGGCGAGCCCGACCGACAACCCAATACGACCAGTACCGCAAACAACAAGATTATGGCCTTGGCGAGCATCGCTGAGACGGTCATTTACAGGTCTCCTGGGATCTTCACCCGGCGTGAGGCGATACGTTCGGTCGACCGGGGCGGGAAGATCCACGTTATTCGGCGAGTTGTTTTCTCATCGCCTCGGTTAGTTGCTCGGCGCGGCCTTGGGGGTAGATCCCGGCCGGCCAGTTGAAATGGAATTCATCGCCCGGGTTTCTGGGGATGATATGGAAGTGCACGTGCGGGACGACCTGGTGAGCGACGCGCCCGTTATTCTGCAGGACGTTTACGCCCTGGCAGTTCGTAACGGCCTTGACGGCGGCGACCAGGGCCGGGAGGTTTTTGAGCATTGCGGCGACCTCGTCGGGGGGGATCTGGTCCAGCGTCTCGTAGTGCCCCGCCGGGATCAGCAGGACATGGCCCTCGATAAGCGGGGCGATATCCAGAAACGCCACGCACGCATCGTCCTGGTGCACCTTGGACGCGGGAATATCACCGGCGACGATCTTGCAGAAGATGCAATTAGGATCCGTTTCCATATCGTCTCTTACCGTTCCCAAGTCCGGGGTGTGTTGATCTGCTTGCGAATCCGGACCGAAGCCCCGCACCTGCCGACTTGCGATGAGGCGATGCGCCGGTTATTGCTTCTCGGCGTCGTCAGGCGGTTCGGATTGATCATCGGCCGCCGCGTCGCCCTGCTCGTCCGTCTGCTCGTCGCCGGCTTCCGGCGGCGCTTCGGTTTCGCTGTCTTGTCCGGGGGCGTCTTGCGATTGGTCCTGCGGGGCGGGCGATTCGGTCATCGCAACAGCAGCTTCACGCCGCTTCGAGGCCCGCCTCTTGCGTCGCGATACGGACTGCGGCGCTTCCTCGGCGCCGGCGGGTTCGGCTTCGACCAGCTGAAGCAGGACCTCCCTCCCGGCGTCTCCTATCCTCCGGTCGGAAAGATGGATTATCCGCGTATAACCCCCGGGCCGATCGGCGTACCGCGGCGCGACATCGTCCAACAGCTTCCCGACCACCGTCTTGGCGGCGACGCCACCGTCCTCATCCATCATGCGGCGGTCGCGCATAAGGGATATGACCCGCCGTCGGGCGTGCAACGTACCTCCGCGGGCGATGGTAATAAGCCGCTCGACGAACCGCTGCACCTGCTTGGCCTTGGTCTCGGTGGTGCGGATGGCCTCATGCTCGATGAGCGAGGCGGCCAGGTTGCGCAGCAAGGCCTTGCGGTGGCTCGCGGTGCGCGACAGTTGTTTTCCGGAAACACGGTGTCGCATAAGCACAACCTTCTCTTGCTTCGCCTCGGGTGACTCCTTGGACGCTAAAAAGGTTCGCCTTCGCCCGGTCGAGGCGGAAGCGGGATGGACATACCCAAAGACAATCCCAGATCGGACAGCTTGCGCTTCACCTCCCGCAGGGAGGTCTTACCGAAGCTGCGAATTTCCAGCAGCTGCGCTTCGGTCATGTTCACGAGCTGTCCGACCGTTTCGATCTTGGCGGCCTCCATGCAATTGCTGGCCCGTACGGTCAGCTCTATCTCGTGGATGCTCATATTCACTTTGCGCTGCAGCTCTTCGTCGACTTCCTGCTGCAACTCCTCCGTGCCGGACTCGACGATCTGCTCGCCGACCTCGAAATACTGCACGAAAGGATTGAGGTGCTTGCGGAGGATCTTCCCGGCCTCCACCATCGCCATTTCCGGGGTGATCGTACCGTCGGTCCAGACCTCCAGCGCCAGTCGGTCATAGTTCGTCCGCTGTCCCACGCGCGTATCTTCCGTCCGGTAGCGGACTCGCATCACCGGGGAGAACGACGCATCGACATAAACCCGGCCGATTTCCTGGTCGGCCTCGGTGTCGATCATCTCCTCGGCGGGCAGGAAGCCCCGGCCGGTCCGCACGACCATTTCCATGTCGAAGACAATGTCGTCGGTCAATGTCACCAGGACAAGGTCTTTGCTTACGATCTCAATGCTTGGGTCGGCCTCTATCATCCCGGCCGTGATCGGACCCTTGACCTCGCTGTGGACGTGCAGCGTCTGCGGCCGCTGTGAGTGAGACTTCACGACCAGGTTCTTAAGGTTCAGTATGATGTCCGTGACATCTTCCAGGACGCCCTGCATGGACATAAACTCGTGCTGGGCGCCGGAGATTTTAACGCTGGTCACCGCAGCACCTTCGAGGCTGGACAGAAGGACCCGCCTCAGTGCGTTCCCGATCGTCGTGCCAAATCCTCGCTCGAACGGTTCCACAGTAAACCGACCGTACATCGGTGTGGAAACCGACTGATCGTTAACGACCCGCGTTGGCAATTCTAGGCCGCGCCACCTGATTCGCATTTACCTTTGCCTCCGTCCTTTCGGATCGACTAGGGTTCACCGAGTCTTCGCCGACGCCATCATTGGGAGCAGAACTCAATAATCAACTGTTCCTCTACGGGAATCATCACGTCATCGCGCGTCGGCGAGGCCACAATCTCGGCCTCAAGTTTCGTCTTATCCAGATTCAGCCAGCTCTGAAGGTTTCGGTCGCCGAATTCTTCCAGGGCGGCCTGAATGAGCTTCTTGGTCTTTTCGCTGTCTTTTACGGAAATCCTATCGCCGACCTTCACCAGGTAGCTGGGCACAGAGACCCGCCTCCCGTTGACGTGGATGTGCCCGTGGCTGATCATTTGCCGCCCTACCGCCCTGGAGGCAGCAAAACCCAGCTTGTGAACCACGTTGTCCAGGCGGGATTCCAGAATCCTCAGAAGCAGCGATCCGGTATTGCCCCTACCCCGTTCGGCCTGGCGGTAGTACCGCCTGAACTGCTTCTCGAACACGCCGTAATAGCGTTTGACCTTTTGCTTTTCACGGAGGCGCAGGCGGTATTCGCTGCCGCGGCCCCGACGCCAGCTATGCTGCCCCGGAGGGAAGTTGCGCCACTGTCGCTCCATGGGGCACTTCGCCGTTTCGCAGCGCGCCCCCTTCAGCATCAGCTTGATTCCCTCTCGCCGGCATAGCCGGCAGGATGGTCCGGTGTAACGTCCCATGCTCTGATAGACTCCTGTGCTTCGGTAACTAAACTCGTCGTTTTTTTCGCGGCCGACACCCATTGTGCGGGATCGGCGTGACGTCTTCGATCGAAACCACCCTCAGCCCCGCCCCATGGAGGGCGTTGATGGCGCTTTCCCGCCCGCTGCCCGGGCCGTTGACACGGACCTCCACCTCCGAGATGCCTATCTTCCTGGCCTTGCGGGCGGCTGTCTCGGCGGCCCGCTGGGCGGCGAAGGGCGTGCTTTTCTTGGCGCCCTTGAAGCCCATCGTACCGGCCGAGTCGCTGCAAAGAGTTTCGCCGCTGGTGTCCGTGATGGTAATCAGCGTATTGTTGAAGGTCGCCCTTATGTGGACTATACCCTTGGCGACGCTGCGCCTGGTTTTTTTCTTAGTTGGCCCGGCCATTGGTTATCGCATCTCCTTGACTGACTTCTTTCCCGCGACGGTTTTGCGCGGGCCCTTGCGGGTGCGGGCGTTGGTCTTCGTCCGCTGGCCCCGAACGGGCAGGCCCCGGCGGTGGCGAACCCCGCGATAGCAGCCTATATCACGCAGGCGTGCGATGTTCTGCTGAGTCTGCCGGCGAAGCTGCCCTTCAATCACGTAATCGCTGTCGATAACGGAGGCGATTTTCGAGAGGGCATCTTCCGTCAGGTCCTTCGCCCGGGCCTGCGGGTCCACCTGGGCTTTCTTGCAGATCTCGTCGGCAAAGCTCGGTCCGATCCCGTAGATGTACCGCAAGGCTATTCGGGTCGGCTTGTCGTTGGGAATGTCAACGCCTGCTACACGCGGCATGGGATGAATCTCCTATCTCAACGTTCCCGTCAACCTTGACGCTGTTTGTGCTTCGGGTTTGTACAGATCACCCGCACCACGCCTTTACGGCGAATGACCCTGCAGTGTTCACACATCCTCTTGACAGAAGTTCGCACTTTCATCGCATCTTACCTCTCCGTCGGACCGGCCCCGAGGGGGGCCCTATCGTCCGTCGGTCAACACGTCCGCGCCGCCGGAGCTGACCGCCAGCGTATGCTCAAAATGCGCCGACGGGAGGCGGTCCTTGGTCAGGACGGTCCACCCGTCCGCGGCGTATTCGACGCCCATAGAGCCCATGTTGACCATCGGCTCGACCGCCAGGACCAGGCCCTCTTGCAGGTCAAAATCCCGGCCCGGCCCGTTCGGGCGAGCGAAGTTGGGCACCTTCGGGTCTTCCCACATCTCGGCGCCTATCCCGTGCCCGACGAAATCGCGGACCACCGAGAAGCCTTCGGACTCGATGTAGCTTTGCATCGCCGCGGCGACATTGTTCCACTTGACGCCTGGCCGGGACATCTCGACCGCTATCGCCAGCGAGTTCCTCGTCACCTCAACCACCTTTCGCACGTCGTCGGGCACGTCGCCGACGAGAAACGTCTCCGCCGCGTCGCCGCACCATCCGTCCA
>DAOVQV010000290.1 GCA_030628445.1 Phycisphaerae bacterium
CGGGTCCATGGCGTGCTCGGCGTCGATGAAGGCCGCCACCCCACCGCCCTTCTGGGCGCTGGCGACTATGTGAAGAGCCAAGGTCGTCTTCCCGCCGCCTTCGGGGCCGAACAGCTCGCAGATCCTTCCGCGCGGCATGCCCTTACCGCCCAACGCCAAGTCCAAAGCCAACGAGCCCGTCGGTATCCCCTTGATCCCGGCGACCTGATCGCCGGCAAGCTTCATGATGCTGCCGGTACCGAAGCTCTTTTCAATCTGCTTCAGCGCCGCGTCCAGCGCCTGTGCCCTGCGCTTTTCCGCAGCGCCTGCGCCATCTTTGTCCTTTCCCGATGCTTTCGGTGAGTCCTTGGCCATGCCTGTTCTCCTGTCTTGACTGTCACTGCGCTGGTTATATGGGGAATAATGTAAGGTAGATGTTAGGATATATCAAGGCTTTTCTCCAAATGTCTTTCAGACCCGTCCGGTACGTTATACCGCCGCGGTTCAATTAACAAGTGGGCGCCCGGCCGCATCATCTTCCCAGCTTGGCACGTGCAATTGACGTGTAGACGGGCCCGGCGGGGGTGAGCTTGCTGGAGTAGACGACAAGCTCCTCGGCTCGGACGGTACCGAAATCTTCGGAGGCGAACTGCTCAGCTAGGCGACGGAGGCGCTCGGGGTCGGGGAGGAACTTGATCCTTCCCAGTGTGATATGCGGTTTGAACTGCCGATTCTCCTCCTTCGCACCCATCCGTCGCAACGATTCGTTTAGCTTGTTGTAAAGCTCGCCCATCCGGCCGCTCGTCTCCCGAACGCTTGTCCAGATCATCCTTATCCGCCCGGCCGGGGGAATGCAACTCACGCCGCTGATATTGAAATCGAACGCCTGGACGTTTCGCACGGCGTCAGCGGTGAGGCGGGACAGCTCGGGGAAGTCCGACTCTTCAATATCGCCCAGGAATTTGACCGTCAGGTGAATATTGCCCGGATCGACCCACTTGATCTTCGCCCCAGGGACGCCCAACTCGCCCATCACAGACGCCAGCCTGCCGCGGACGGCCTCGTCAATATCCAACGCCAGGAACGTTCTGGTTGCCATGTCCCTATGCTCCGCCTCTCGCCCAGCGGCTACTGGGGAAGGATATGATAGCTCTTGGGGGGCAGGCCGGTAACTGCATAGTACACGACCCCGACGATCATGAACACAATCCCACCCAGCAGGTCTCCGGCGATGACACCGACCATCATGGCTCGAAGCTTCCCGTACGTCCGGTGTCCCCCCAGGCGCGTAACCGCCCCTTTGATCACCCACCCGAGCATGAACGAATGCGCAAAATACACCATGGGCCAGGTTGCCCAGACCAAGAATATCACGGGATGGAGCGGCCACCACGAAAAACGCAGCCGCAGCCAACTGACGACAAGAACCAAAACAAAACCCGCCCCTGCGAACCAGATGAAGCGCCTGTCCGGCCGGATGTTGGCGAAGCGCTCCAGCGGCGAGAAGCCGACGGACTCGGCGAGCTGACCGGACAATTTTAGCTTTGTCACCGCTTGTCCGGCCGGGTCGAATGGCATCGTCGGTGCGCGCACCGTTGCCCAACTTTCGCGACGCACACCCTTGTCGTAGTTGGCCCAAAGGGCGACGATTATCGCCAAGACCAGGGCCAACCCATAAGTCCCGGTCGTCGCCAGTCCCACCCGAGCGGGCTTGACGCCAACCTTCTCGCACACCCGCAGGGCGTTGACGAAGTACGGCATGAGCGACTGGCTGGGGTCGAGGGATAACACGACGCACAACAGCCCCACCACGATGATCGCCTTGGGCCCCAGCGCGTAGAATCCCAGCAGCCCGAGCAAAACCCCCAGCGGCTGCCAGCGGGGATGGATAAAGAACAGCCCCGTCTCGGCGCTGATTCGCGAGACGCCGAGAAACATCATCAACATCATCAGCGTCGTCAGAATAGCCAGCGGCCAGTCCAAACCCGCACGGGTCATCAACACAATCAGCCCGGCCGTCGCAACGATCAGGATTCTGCAGGCCCATGCGGCGTAGGAGGGGACGCCTTCGCCCCCCCCGAACGCCAGTGCCTGTTTGATCACTCCCCAGTAGTACCGCCGGCCGATGTAAAGCAGTATCAACGTAAAGGCCAGATAGCTCCCGAACCGCTGCCAGCCCTCCGCGCCGCCGGCCATGTAGTCGTTGGACATGTCCACGCCGTAGAGGATCAAGATGATCACAATCGGCGAGATGATGACGTGCGCCAGCGCCAGACTCATCGATACATCCGATGCCAGGAAATATGTGAACGCGATAACAGTCGGGTATAAGCTGGGCACGAACAGCCGGCGACTCCAAAACGACTTTGCCAGCACCGGCCATTTGTCCATCACCTGTCCGAACTTCCATTGCAGCGGGATCTTAATCATCGCCTCGGGAAACCATTCATGCAGGCCGTTGATCAGCCGAATTGCGAATATGAAGCCCAGCCCCCACCAGAACAATCTGTTATGAAAGATCGACCCGATGCGCTTACCGGGTTCTCGCTCAATCAGGGTCCCGGTCACGTCGGCGATCGGATAACGCAGCCGTTCGTGGTGCGCCCACTGTCGGTGGACGATCAGGGCCAGGGACGTCACGCACACTGCCATCAGGATCAGCATCGGACCAAACGTCCCTAACGGGCCTCGCCAGGCGTCCCACGGAACATCGCCCAGTCCGATGTGCCGGTCCTGCGTTCCCAATCCGCCGAGAAAACCACCGATCACAACCG
>DAOVQV010000389.1 GCA_030628445.1 Phycisphaerae bacterium
CATGCCGTACCCCTCGAGGGTATGCTGCGCCGTGCCCTCCCTGCGCCAGTTGTAGTCGGACTCCGGGCGGGGATCGTTGTCCGTCAGGACCGACGCATGGATGTTCCACGAGCCCCGCATGGAGCAGCCGCGGGGCAGCGTCCCGTCGTGCTCGGCGGCGAACTCGTGGGCGATCGTGCCCCAGGCGTGCAGGTTGGAGCTGCAGACCGAGCGCCGGGCCAGCTCCCTGGCCGAACGCAGCGTCGGGACCAGCAGCGATACGAGAAGCGCGATGATCGCGATCACCACCAGTAGTTCGATAAGCGTAAAACCGTGTAGGGGCCGGCGGAACGCGGTACGGTTCCGCTTGAGTTTACTTCGAAAATCACGTTGGCCCCTGACACGGAGAACAGCATTATGAACAGCAACAACAGTACCGCAAGCGGCTGTATTCAGTTCGCCTCGTTCGTCGGCGTCGATCTGCACAAATGCAGCGTCGCGCTCGCGGCTGTCGGCCGGGACGGGCAGAGCGTCGGGCAGTTGAAGATCGACACCAAGTGCGTCGGTAAGATCGAAGCCTTCCTCAAGGACCTGCCCCAGCCGTCCTGGATGGCTGTCGAGGCCGTCGGTTTCCTCGAATGGTTCATCGATCGGTTTCGCGGTTGCGTCGATCGCATTGACATCGCCGACGCCACTGAGTTGGCCCACCGCAGAGGCAAACGCCGAAAAACCGACCGCAACGACGCACTGGACATCGCCGGTCGCCTGGCAAGAGGCGAGTGCCCCCTGGGCTACATCGCCGACGAGCAACTTACGCATCTTCGAAAGCTCGGGCGCCACTGGAGACGCCTTAGTCGGACCCTCACTCGCGCCAAGCACGGAATCAAGTCCCTTCTCAACGCCGCCAACATTCGCGGCCCAAAGTTCGACGGAGCTTCGGCCCACAAATGGCTTCTGGCCCACGGGGATCTGCTCAAACCGGTTCAGCACGATACGTTCTGCGACCTGCTCGACGTCATCCTGCTCATCGAACGTCAGCGGGAACGCCTGCGACGAAAGATCGTCTTCGCCAATCGCAGTGACCACTTCGCGGCGCAACTCGTCATCCTCAAATCCGTTCCCGGCATCGACGAGATATGGGGTTGCATTATCGCCGCCGAAATCGGGCCCTTCGAGCGATTCCCCAATGCCGACGCCCTGGAGTTCTGGGCGGGGTTGACTCCCGACAACAAGGAATCGGCCGGGAGAACCCAGTCCGGTAACATCACCAAGGCCGGCTCGGCCACCCTGCGGTGGGCCGTCTGCCAGGCCGCTGTCACCTTGTGCAGGTCCGACGGGCGTCAGGAGGCCCTTCGCCAGCGGCTCATCAAGCGTGTGGGAAAGCCCAAGGCCAACGTGGCTATGGGACGCAGACTGCTGCGAATCCTCTACG
>DAOVQV010000135.1 GCA_030628445.1 Phycisphaerae bacterium
GGGGGCGGGTCAACTGGCTCAACTGGCGTGTCCCGCTTTTTGTGTATCTATCTATTTGCCTGTCGGTGCGGTTGGCGCCGGTGAACCGCCCGCTGCGGACGACGCTGCTGGCGGCGGTGATGCTGGCGGGCGTTGTCGCCGTGGTCGGGGCGATCAGCTCGGTTGGCGGCGGATCGCTGATGGACCGCATCTGGCCCGTCCTTACCTACGTCTGGACCACGCTGCTTTTCCTGCTGGCCGTGACGCTTCTGATCAAGGGCGCCGTGTCGCTCGTTACTGCGCTGGTCGGCGAGTCGACCGATTAGAGTAGTTAACGCTTCGCTGTGGCGTCCCTTATTCCGGCTCGCAGCAATTCGCTGCCGTTGTCCCATCCGGCCTGGATTTACTCGAAGCGGTTTCATAACCTGGGCGTCTGCCTCGTATGCGTGGAGCTGTTTAGATGAGCCGCGAGATTCGTCCATTCAACATCATGGCCAAGCCGGTCTGCGGCGTATGCAACCTGGCGTGCGAGTACTGCTATTACCTGGACATACCGTCCCGGCTGTATCCGGACGTCCGCAAGTTTCAAATGTCGCACGAGGTCCTGGCGGCCTACGTGGCCCAATACATCTGGGCGGCCCCCAAGAGGGCCGATTTCAACTGGCAAGGCGGCGAGCCGCTGCTGGCCGGGATAGACTTTTTCAAAAAGGCGGTCCAGCTGCAGGGGCAGGCCGGACGCGACGCCCGGGAGATCACCAACGCACTTCAGACCAACGGCGTCGCCCTGGACGATGCATGGTGTGAGTTTTTCGCCGCCAACAACTTCCTTATCGGTATCAGCATCGACGGCCCGCCGCAGTGGCACGACACCTACCGCCGCGACAAGGCCGGGGCGGGCAGCTTCGGACGAGCATGGGCCGGGCTTGAACTGCTAAAGAAACACGGTGTCGACTTCAACGTCCTGGTGACGCTGAATGCGGCCAACGCCTCGCACGGTGCGGACATCTACCGATACTTCGTCAACCGCGGCGTGCGGTACCTGCAATTCATCCCGATTCTGGAGCGCGACGAGCACGGGGAAGTGAGGGATTTCTCCTGCCCGCCCGATCAGTTCGGTAGGTTCCTGCTGGAGGTCTTCGAGCTTTGGGCTTCCCGCGACGCCGCAAGAGTATCCGAGCGGTTCATCGACAACGTGATTCACACACTGCTGTACGGACAGGCCTCCACCTGCTGCTACGCCGAACGCTGCGCAAACGCCTTCGTCCTGGAGTTCAACGGCGACCTGTACGCGTGCGACCACTTCGTTACGCGCCAGTGGCTGATCGGTAACATCATGGACCGCCCGCTTCCGGAACTGCTTGCAGATGAGAAGATCGAGCGGTTCGCTCGCCTCAAGACCGAGCTACCGGCCGCCTGCAAGGACTGTCAGTTCCTGCGGTTCTGCAACGGTGGGTGCCCCAAACACCACGTCCCCATCGGGACCGACCCGGCCCGCGTGAACTATTTCTGTGACGCATACAAGCTGTTCTTCCGCGAGGCGCTGGAGCCGCTAAAGGAGATATCCGAGCACATCCGGCGCAACGGGAACCTACCGCTCAGGTCGGCGGGCCCAACGCACCCGGTCAGTGGAAGATCCGCCGCGGCCAGTCCCGCCGGCGCCACGGAAGCACCGCCGGAGCGCATCGGGCGAAACGATCCATGTCCCTGCGGTTCCGGCCGGAAGTTCAAGAACTGCTGCGGAAGGGCCTAATCAAGACACCCGACCCGCTCCTCCCTGAAGCCCGGCGCAAGAAACGGTCCGCAACTTTTCCCACTTTCCCAGTCCGATGGGATTGACAGAACCACCCCGCGGGAGTAAAGTTGTCGCTCTCGGCGGAAGATTCCTTCGTCCGCACGGGGCAGTCCCGCAACGCGGGAAGTGGACCAGCCAGGTCGCGGCCGCTGGTTCAAGCCTCCGGACGAAACCCTCGCCGCGACACATATAATACAGGCCGCCGCAATTACAGGCGGAGGCAAGGCAGCAAACAGCCTACCCGGTGGTGTAATTGGTAACACAGGAGTTTTTGGTACTCCCATTCCAGGTTCGAGTCCTGGCCGGGTAGAACCGCTTGAGATTTGGGCGGGCGTGTCGTCGTTCATCGCCTCAGTTCCGTTCGGACAGCGGCGATATCGGAATCCGCTTTGGCGCGCTGGAGACGAACATGAAAGTGACGGATAACCTAAAAATGTTCACCGGCCGGGCCAATCCGGACCTGGCCCAAAAAATCAGCGAGTATCTGGGCATCCGGCTTGGAGCGGCCAAACTGACGCGCTTCCCCGACAGCGAGCTGCTGGTCAAGATCGAGGAAGACGTGAGGGGCCGCGACGTCTTTCTCATCCAACCGACCTGCGCCCCGGTCCACGAGAACCTGATGGAGCTGCTGATCTTCATCGACTGCGCCCGGCGCGCCTCGGCCGAGCGCATCACCGTCGTCATGCCATACTTCGGGTACGCCCGCCAGGACCGCAAGGACGAAGGCCGCGTCCCAATTTCCGCCAAGCTTGTCGCCAACATGATCGCCACAGCCGGCGCCGACCGCGTCCTTACCATCGACCTGCACGCCGGGCAGATCCAGGGGTTCTTCGACATCCCACTGGACAACATGTACGCCGAGCCTGTCCTGGGCGTCTACTTCGACCAGCTCAAGCTTCAGAATCTGGTGCTGGTCAGCCCGGATGTCGGAAGCGTGAAGCGCGCACGGGCCTACATCCAAAGGCTCGGGGGCGAAGGTTTCGCCATCATCGATAAGTTCCGCGTCAACGCCAGCCAAGCCGAAATCAGGCAGATGATCGGCGACGTCAAGGACAAGACCGTCCTGATGATCGACGACGTTATCACCACCGCCGGGACGGTATGTGCGGCGGCCCAGCTCTGCAAGACCGAAGGCGCCGAGAAAATCTACGTGGCGGCGACGCACGGAGTCCTCTGCGGACCGGCGGTTGAACGAATCCGAAACTCGCCCATAACCGAGCTCGTCGTCACGGATACAATCCCCGTCTCGCAGGAAAAGGCGGACGCCATCGGGAAGTTGAAGGTCCTGAGCGTCGCTGAGCTTATAGGCGAAGCCATTCATAGAATTCACAACGACCAATCAGTCAGCAGCTTGTTCCTAAACGGACAAAGGCCGACAGCGGCGCGGGGCGCGCCGAACTCGGGAGATGAGTAATGGCACAGCTGAAGGTAACTAAACGCCAAGAGCTGGGAACCAGAAAGGTCCGCCGCCTGCGCGAGGACGGAAAGATCCCCGGGATCATATACGGGCACGCCCAG
The DNA here is from genome assembly GCA_030628445.1 of Phycisphaerae bacterium. Lineage (GTDB taxonomy): Bacteria > Planctomycetota > Phycisphaerae > SM23-33 > SM23-33 > DAOVQV01. The sequence goes on from DAOVQV010000135.1 coordinate 3,290, forward strand.
CAGAACGTACCGATCACGCTGGATGAACACGACCTGAATCTGGCGACCGCGCACGGTGAACGGGTGCTGGAACTTAAGGTCGCCGGCAAGACGGAAAACGTGCTGATCAAGGAGATCCAGTACGACACGTTCGGCCAGCACATCCTGCACGTGGATCTTACCCGGGTCGCCCTGGACGAGCGCGTCGAGGTGACCGTCCCGATCGTCCTTCGAGGAACACCGGCGGAGGGGATCCTCCAGCAGAGGATCTCCGACGTCTCGGTCCGATCCCTGGTCACCGAGATACCCGAGGACATCCGCGCCGCGGTCGGGGTGATGAAGGTCGGCGATACACTGCGCCTGCGAGATTTGCCCCTCCCGGAAGAAACGGAACTTCTGGACGATCCTGAGGCGATTGTGTGCAGCGTAATCGTCGTGGCTGAAGAGCCCGAAGAAATCCCGCCCGAAGAGGCGGAAGCCGCCCCCGAACCAGAAGTCCTAGGCGAAGCCAAGGAAGAACCCCCCGAAGACGAATCAGAGAAAAAGGAAAAGCGATAGACCCGCTTCGCCTCCGCGAAGCTGCGGTTGGGCTTACGATAACCGAATCCAGTGCACCAGAACGAACAGGCCGGGAAGAAGTTTGTGGTGGGGCTGGGCAACCCGGGCAGGCGATACGCCAAGACCAGGCACAACCTGGGCTTCCGGGTGCTGGGTGAGCTTCGTGAGATGTGGCAAGTCAATACGGTCCGCCAAGCCTTCAGCGGCGAGCTTTACCGGGCCGACCCGCCAAGTGATCGCAAAGCGGGCGTCGAAGTGCTGATGCTGGCGCCGCAGACGTACATGAACCGCTCTGGCCGGGCCGTCCGCGAAATGATGAGCTTCTACAAGGCGCCGGCGGCGGATGTGCTTTTGGTGTTGGACGACGCCGCCTTACCGCTGGGACGAGTGCGGGCCCGCGCTGGGGGCTCTGGCGGCGGGCACAACGGCCTGGCGGACGTGGTCGAAGCGCTGGGGACCCAAGATGTACCGCGAATACGAATTGGCATCGGCCCGGCGCCGGCGGAAATGGACCTGACCGACTTTGTCCTGACACGGTTCGGGACCGATGAACAGCAAGCTATCCAATCGGCGGTTCAGACCGCCGCAATGGCTGTCGAAGACTGGGTCTTCAACGGTATCACGTACGTGATGGATACTTACAACCGAAGCTCCACAGAGGATATGAAGTAAAGAGAAGCGAACGAATCCATGAACCAAAAAACCAAAACCTACGAGGGCATGTTCCTGCTGGAGGCGGGCACGCCAAACTTCGAGACCGCCTGCGAGCCGATTCGAAAGGTCCTCGACCGAAACCAGGCCGAGATACTTTCCATCAAGCCATGGGACGAGCGAAAACTGGCCTACGAAGTGCGGCACCACAAGCGAGGTCTGTACGTGCTGACGTACTTCCGGACCGATCCGCTCAGGATCGCCGAACTGGAACATGACTGTCAGCTCAACGAACAGATTCTGCGCGTGCTGATCCTCCACCGCGACCATCTGAGCGACGAGCAGATTAGCGCCGACACGCCGGCGATGATCGCCCAGAGACGCGCCGCTCAGGCAGCCGAGAGACAAGCGGCCGCAAAAGCCAAAGCAGAAGCTGAACAACCCCCGGCAGACGAGCA
>DAOVQV010000233.1 GCA_030628445.1 Phycisphaerae bacterium
AATCAACCATCTCGCGCGACGTCTTACTCCAATTCCTTCAACCGTCCCGCTGTCGCTGACGCGCTGCAAGAATAACCGACCGCCTCGGCGACGTTGCTTTGGCGACATCACCGAACTTTCACCTACACGGACCATCGTACCGATCCGCCCGCGCCCGCAGGGCCATCGGCTCCAACGCGCGTGCGGCCGCCCAAACGCAGCCTGGTCATTACTCGATGCTGACCCTTTAAACACAGGGCTTTCGGGCGCTGCGGTGAGCGAGGCCGATCTATAACGTCTGATAACATATGTTATGTGACGTTCTGCGTGGAAAACCGCCCAAACCGCCTGCTTAAAGCCTCCTTCAGCCAATGGCCCGGAGGCCGAGATTGGCCCCCAAACGCCTCAGCGGGCCGCCCAGCGGGTTTTGCGGGTGTCTGTGGGCTCGGCGACCTCGAACCCCAGGTCCGCGATCATCTGGAGGTCCTCCCGCGGGGGGCGTCCCGATGTGGTCAGGTAGTTCCCAATCAGACACCCTGTCGCCCCGGCGTGGAATATCCAGGACTGCATGTCGCGGAGGTTGACTTCGCGGCCGCCTGCCACCTTGAGCCTGGTGGCGGGCATGGCGAGACGGAAGATGGCGATGATCGTGAGGATTTCGATTGGGCTCAGCGGCGCAGCGCCGCCCAGCGGGGTTGCGGGGACAGGATGCAGAAAGTTCAGCGGGACCACGTCGGGCCGGACTGTGTCGCGCAGCGTAAGGGCCAGGTCGATGCGGTCGTCCCAGGTCTCGCCGAGCCCGAAGAGGCACCCGCAGCAAAGCTGAAGTCCCGCCGCGCGGACGACGGCGGCGGTCCGAAGGCGGTCGTCGTAGGTGTGGGTGGTGACGACGTTGGGAAAGTGCCGGCGGGACGTCTCGAGGTTGTGGTTATAGCGGCGAACCCCGGCGGAGGCGAGCCGGGCGGCCTGGGGTTCGGTCAGTTGGCCCAGGGACGCGCAGAGATTGAGATTACGGGCGGTGTCGTCGTGGCGGATGGCGTCGCAGGCGGCCGCCACGTCGTCGATGTCCCGGCGCGAGGGGGCCCGCCCGGAGTTGACGATACCCAGGCATCCCGCCCCCAGCTTGGCGGCGTCGCGGGCGGCGGCGACGATCTGATCAAGTCCGAGGCGCTGCGGCCCCGCCGCGCCCGGCGCAGAGGCCGCCGACTGGGCGCACCACTTGCAGTCTTCGCCGCACCCGCCAAGCTTCCCCGCCACAATCGAGCAAAGATGCACCTTGTTGGCGAAATGGGCCTCTCGAATGCGAGAAGCCCAGTAGAGAAGATCGAATGGGTTGTCCGCCGCTTGGGCGACCAAATCGCGCAGCGCCCGTTTGTCCAAAAGCTGTCCGCCAAGTACGCGCCGCGCCGGGTCGGCGATTCGTTCGTTCACGACAGTTCTTCCAGGTCTCTGCGCCGCAAGTGCTCTAGGATCGCAACCCCCCCGCCGGTCATCCTTGGGCGAATACGTTTTCCAGATTGCGCGTCTCGACCAGTTTGAGGGTGTAACCGCCGTCTCTGTCGACGAAATAGACGTTCAGCTTTGCGACCGCCAGGTTAATCACATAGACCACGTCGAGCGATTGATTCAAGTGGCCCGCCGCGACGATGTAATTACCCCCGCGGCTCATCGCAGCGGCGTATACGGGCTCGTTGGTCTGCACGTAGGTGCAGATCAGCATGCCCGTCAGCACAGCGGCGGTGATGATCAGCAGAACGATCGTTATGCTTTGTGTGTGTTTCATTTTCATCACCTCCGGGGTCCTGGTGGCAGAACGGGTTCGGGCTGGAAATCCTTATCGAGGCGCATGATTCCCGGACACTGTATCAGCCGCGGAGGCCTGCCGGTCGACCACCGCAAGGCGGCCATGCGCTGCTTGGCGAGATCGATTATGTAGACGGCCTCCGCCGATTGGGTGACGCGGCCCGTCACGATGACATAATCAGTCCCGCGGCCGATGACCTGGGCCCTGGCGGGTGAAGCGGACGAGACGAACACCAACGCAACCAATAAAACCACGTTGATGCCCACCAGGGCGATAACCAATATCTTTTTCATGGGATTCCTCCCGCGCAGGCTTAGGTGCGTCCCGCCCGGCTACGCTGCCGGCAGATAAGCAACCTAAGCGGTTTAAATCTTAAATAAAACTCGCATGGTGTCAGTCCAGGTGTGTTCTTCCGGCGTTCTTAAACGCGACCACGCAGATTCCCGCCACGAATACCAGACCATACATAATGGCCAACCACGGCGCGGAGGATTCCAGCGGAGGCGCTGCGTAAGGGTCCTCGGCGGCCAAGGCGGGTAAGGAAGGCGATATTACAATCATCACCAACGTCGCAATGAGCAAAAGTCGCATGGTGTTCATGCTTTGATTATACAACGTATGGCGTGGTTTGCAATCGGGCAAAAAGGGTACGGAAGCGGAGTTGGGGCGGGACAGCTCTAGGCTGTCTGCAACAATGTTTGAATAGTGTTTGAGAAAGTAGAAAGGAGACAGTAGACCGCAGGAGAGCGGTTTTGTCCTTAATTGCGGGGCACTGGGCTGTTTCAACTCTCCACTTTCTACTGCTCTGGTGCTCTAGCTGCGTGCAATCTTCAATCTTTATTGCACGCAGCTAGAGCATGGATGCAATGTCCCGCACCTGGGCGGAGAACTTACCCGAAGACACCGACAGCGTCTGCCACTTGCTGCTTCGCGGGCGGGCGGCGGTAAGATAGTCCGCCAGGGGAACGCACACGAACGCATAGTGCTTCTTGCGGAAAACGTGGACGTCCTCGAAAGGCGTCTTGTGCGGGGGGCCCTGCAGCCAATATGCAAACACCAGCACACCCAGAAAACCGGACCCGAAGATCTTCTCCCACTGGGCGAGGCCCTCGGCGTCCTGGCGGGTGATCCAGTTCTCCCAGGTACGGGACGCGCCTCGCTTGCGGGGGGTGGACAGGTCGGGGAACTTTCGGCCCTTGACGTCCACCAGAAGGTTCGGCCCCGATGCGCTGTAGACGATGAAATCGAAGCTCTTGATCGACAGCTCGGCGAGGGCGGCCCTTTTCGCCTCATCGACGGCGACGCACGGCCAGCTCTTGGCGCGGAGGTAGTCCTCGAAGGCGGCCTCGTAATGGATATTGCGGTGCGCCATGCCAAGTACCCTACCGCCGCTCAGGTGCCGGTGGGATTTGCAAGGAATTCAGCCAACGGGCGATCTATCTGCTCGCCGGTCGTCAGGTCCTTCAGCGCGACGCTGGGCGCGCGGACGATCACCGCCCGCGCCGCGGCGCGGCGATTGGCCTCCTTGAGCTGCTTACCGATCGATTGGCGCTTGTAAGAAAAATCGGCCGAGTACCCGCCGCGGCGCAGGG
>DAOVQV010000250.1 GCA_030628445.1 Phycisphaerae bacterium
AGCGTCTGGGCGAGCGAATCGCGGCCGGTGAGCTTGAACCAAACCAGATCGACGAGCGGGCCTTCGCCGGTGTACTCGACAGCGCCCCAGTGCCCGACCCGGATCTGATCATTCGCACCGCGGGGGAGCAACGGCTGAGCAACTTCCTGCTGTGGCAGTCGTCGTACGCGGAGTTCTACGTGACGGACAAGTGCTGGCCGGACTTCACCGAGGCAGACCTGCACGAGGCGATTCGCGACTACTCCAAGCGCCACCGACGTTTCGGGGGGCTGGACGAAACTACAACCTGACAGACTCCCACCCCTCCCGCACCCCGCGCCGCGCCCGCCTTCCCATTTACCCGCCTCAAACAACTGCTTGCGGATTCGCCGCCCGTCCGGTTTGATATTGCAGGACTAAGTTCTCCCACAACGCCACAGAGATCGCAAGGATGACACCGAAAGAACGTTACATGGCCACGCTTAAGGGCGCCTCCCGGGACCGCATCCCGGTGACGCCGATCTTTATGGCCTGGGCGGCGCATTACATCGGGCGGACCTACCGGGACTTCTACCTGGACGGGGACGTTCTGGGCGAGGCTCAACTGGCGGTAACACGAGCCTTCGGCGTCGATCAGATCAGCGCGATCTCCGATCCGTGGCGCGAGTCGTCCGGATACGGGATGGAATTCGATTACCCGGACCAAGGCGTGGGCAAACCGAAGGACCATATCATCAGGACGCCCGACGACGTTGATAAGCTCGCCCGCTTGGACGTGGACAGCTCACCGCGTCTGGTGGACCGCGTTGGCGCGATTGGGAAGATGACCGCCGAGGTAGGCGCCACCCACAGCGTGCTGGGGTGGATCGAGGGCCCAATCGCCCAGTACGCCGACCTTCGCGGCGTCCAACAGACGATGATGGACCTGATCGAGGCGCCCGAGATTTACGAAAAGGCCGCGCCGATCCTTGTCGACAACGCAATCGCCTTCGCCCGCGCCCAGATCGCCGCCGGGGCCGATACGATCGGCGTCGGCGACGCCGTCGCCAGCATCATCGGACCGGACCTGTACGTAAAGCACGTCCTGCCATGGCAGCGGAAGCTGTTTGTGAGGATCCACGAGGCCGGGGCGCTGGTGAAACTGCACATATGCGGTAACATCAATGGGATCATCGCGCACATGGCGTCCAGCGGCGCCGACGTTATCGACGCCGACTGGATGGTCCCGCTGGACAGGACCCGCCAGGTCGTCGGGCCCGACATCACGCTGTGCGGGAACTTCGACCCCGCCGGCGTGCTGCTGGGGGGCAGCGCCGAGGAGGTAGCGGCCGCAGCCCGCAAGTGCATCGCCGAGGCGGGCGAGCGGTTCATTTTGATGCCCGGTTGCGAAATCCCCCAAGGGACGCCGGAAGAGAACATCCGCGCCTTTTGCCCGTGCGAGGGGTCCCTGATAAATGATGCCTTGAAACTTAACTGATCCCGCGGAGCCTTCCCATGAAGACACGAATACTGCTGGGGATATTGATGATCGCCGCCGTAGGCGGAGTGCTTCTGCTGGACTGGTGGTTAGAAGCTGGTCTTATCGCCCCGGGGGGTCTGGTGATTGCGGCGGGCCTGGTGGGCATCTGGATCGCCGCTTTTGTCGAACTGGACCACCTGGCGTCTTCCAGCAGCGTCAGGCTGCTTCGGATCTCCGGTCTAACAGGCATGGTTGCGCTGACAGCTCTGCCGTTTTGGGCCCAGTTTGCCGTGTGCGGAGCAGTCCATAGAGTGCTTCTGCCACCTGTGCTTGCAATGCTGGTGCTGGGCGGAACACTTCTGTGTGTCTTCGCCGAGCAGATGATCCGGCACCGGACGGAGGCCGCCATGGTGCGGGTCTCCTGCACGCTTGGGGCGGTGGTGTACCTGGGGATCGGCGGGGCGATGATCCTGTGGATCCGGATGGAAGGTGGGGTCGAGTCGCTGGTGCTGTTGCTGGCGGCGGTGAAGTTCACCGATATCGGGGCGTACTTCGTCGGATCCGCGATAGGTAAGCACAAGCTGATCCCGTGGGTCTCACCGGGGAAGAGTTGGGAGGGCTTCACCGGTGGGGTGCTGACCGCGGCCGCAGTGAGCATGCTCGTAGTGTGGGCACTTGGGATCGAGTGGATCAATCTGTGCCAAGCCGCTGTGTTCGGCGTCCTGGTGGGCCTGGCCGGTCAGTTCGGCGATTTGTGCGAATCGCTGCTGAAGCGATCAGCCGGCGCCAAGGATTCCGGCGGCGCCGTACCGCAGTTCGGCGGGGTGCTGGATATCATCGACTCGCCCCTGCTGGGCGCGCCGGTGGGAGCTGTGGTGCTGGTCCTGATGGCGTAAGGGCCTCCGCTACCCTCTGTCATACCAAGGATAAGGATGACTGGGATCCCCGTCGTAAAGATAATAATCCATCGGAGGCCAATGCGTCCCGAGCATCTTCACTATGCCGTTGAGCTCCAGCACGTTGCAGTGGTCGTATGGCTTGAATAAATCGTCGTACATCACGACGTCCTTGCTGTGGGGACCGATGTTCTGCCGTCTGTTGTCGTGGCAGTACCTCTTGGGGTCAACTGGGTGAAGGTGGAACGGATCATCCTCAGGCATAAGGTGCGGATATGCATACAGGTAGGTTCCCCACGCCTCGCCGTGCCCAAGGGGATTGGCGGTGTAGTTGTCCTCATAATTGTACACATCCGGAATAGGGCAGAAAAAGACCCGTGGATCATCTATGAACACTTCGGCGTCCGGATTCGCCATCGCCATCGCCGGGTTCCCCGGGGCGGGCAAGCTAGGATCATCCCCCTCATCGCACCTATCCGCCTTGTTATCCTCGAAGATGAACGGATGATCCATTTCATAAGCAGTCATGTACCCGCCAATGGCCAGGCCCAGGTTGTGCAGATTCTGGGAACAGACCGCCATCTTCGCCTGCCATTGGGCCTCGCCGAGAGATGGGACGAGAATGCTCACCAACAGCGCGATGATCGCGATGACAACGAGAAGCTCGATGAGTGTAAAGGCCCCCCGCGGCCCACCCCGCGCATGTTTATGGTGCTTTTCAGCCATGACCCAGACCTATCAGCTCTCGCGGCGAAGCTATGGACCATCATACCAGGGGTACGGGGGATCGCCCCCGTAAAGATATGTGTCCACCGTATGCCAGCTCGTGCCCGTGCCGAGAATCTC
>DAOVQV010000128.1 GCA_030628445.1 Phycisphaerae bacterium
CGTGGGGGTATCGGTTTTTCCCGCAAAGAGGAAGGCGACGAGCAAAGAATGAAAACCGCTATAGAAAGCGCCTTAAAACGAACCTTCCGCCCTGAGCTACTCAACAGGATAGATGATGTCATTATATTCCACCCTCTAACTGAGGAGCACTTGAAGAGCATCGTTGACTTGCTTATCCATGAGGTAGAACGAAGGTTGGCTGAGCATGGTATTAAGCTTGAAGTGAATGAAGAGGCCAAAGCCTGGTTAGCTCAGAGGGGCTATGATCCTGTATATGGAGCTCGCCCCGGCCGTCGCCGACCGCGCCGCCGACGGTAGGAAGCTGCACCTGCTGGGAGAGATTATCCACAACCCCTGGGTGAACGAGTATTTCAGGCAGCGGGGGGTGAGAATCCTGACCGAAGCCCAGCGCCGCCGGCTCAGCGACACCATCGGACGCGAGGACTGTGCGGTGATTCCAGCCTTTGGCGTTCCGCTTGAGATTGAGCGGGAGCTCGCCCAGCTTGGCTGCGAGATTGTGGACACTTCCTGTGGCGACGTGCGCCGCCTTTGGCGGTGGGCCGAGCAGGCCGTGCGGGACGGATATGCGGTCTTGATCTACGGCCGCGCACGTCACGACGAGACGGTGGTCACCAAGTCGCGTCTGGCGGCGGCCCGCGGGAAGTACCTGGTCGTCGGTAACCTGGATGATGCCGGAACTTTCTGCCGGATGATCACGCGCCAGCTCGATCCGGCCGGATTCGTCCAGGAATTCGGGCCGGAGGCGACCAATGCTCAGACCATCGAGCCTTTCGAGCACCTTGCCCAGGTCAGCCAGACAACCATGCTGTACGCCGAGACGATGGAACTGCGGGAGCGGATTCGGACCGTCTTCGCCAAGCGGTTCGGCCGGGAGGATCTTACCGACAGGTTGCTGTTCCATCCCACGGTATGCCGCGCCACACAACAGCGCCAGTCGGCGGCGGTGGAGCTGTGCAGCAGCGGGCCGGACCTGGCGATCGTCGTGGGGGGGTTTAGCTCGTCGAACACGCAGCACCTTTACGAGCTGGCGTGCGGGTATGTTCCGGCGTACCTGATCGAAGACGCCGATGCGATCCGTTCCGGGTCCGAGCTGCTGGGTTTTGGTCCGGCCCTGGGCACACCGACGCTGCTGAGCGACTGGCTTCCTTCCCGCCGGCCTGTCCGCATCGCCGTCCTCGCCGGGGCGTCGTGTCCGGAGATTGTGGTCGGTCAAGTCCTCCAGCGCCTGGCGTCGTTCCTATCCCGATAATGCAGTTGTGAAGCTTCTTGTTCAGGGAAGGACTTGTGGGGGGGCTTGGATCAGCGGTGGGGAAGTGGCGCTACTGGGGGGCGGAGGCGGCCTGAAGGGTGTGGCGCTGAACCTTACCCATTCGCCGCCAGCGATCGTAGCGCTCTTGCAGTAGTTGCTCGATTGGGATCCTCTTGAGCCGGCGCAATGTGCCCGCGACGTAGCGTTCCAAGTTACCGGCCGCCTCCGTCGGGTTGCGATGGGCGCCGCCCAGCGGCTCGGTGATGATGTCGTCGATTATATCGAACTGCTTGAGGTCCTTGGCGGTGATCTTCATGGCTTTGGCGGCCTCGGGCGCTTTTTCGCCCGTGCGCCAAAGGATAGCTGCGCAACCCTCCGGTGTGATGACCGAATAGTAGGCGTACTGGAGCATGGCGATCCGATCCGCAACGCCCCCGACGGCCAGAGCGCCGCCGGATCCGCCTTCCCCGATAATGATGCAGAGGATCGGTGTCCTCAGGCGAGACATCTCCAGCAGGTTCTGAGCGATCGCCTCGGCGACGCCGCGCTCTTCAGAGCCGATCCCCGGATAGGCGCCCGTCGTGTCGATCAGCGATACGACGGGCAGCTTGAACTTCTCAGCCAGCTTCATCACGCGCAGGGCCTTGCGATACCCTTCCGGGTGCGGGAGGCCGAAATTACAGGCGATCTTCTCGTTCGTGTCCCTGCCCTTGTGGGTGCCCAGAACGACCACCTTCTCCTGCCCGATGCGCCCCAGGCCGCACGGCAAGGCCTTATCGTCTGCGAATCGCCTATCGCCGTGGAGCGTGACGAAGTTCTTGACGATTCGGTTGATGTAATCCCCCGCCAGCGGGCGTTGGGGGTGGCGGGCGACCTGGACCGTCTCCCATGGCGTGAGGTTGTCATAGATCTTCCGCAGCAGCGAGACGTACTCGGCCCGTTCGCGGCGGATCTCGGCGGAGTGGTCCCGGCCGTTTTCGACCTGGTCGGCCTCCAGGTCCGCGATGGTTCCCTGCTTGCGGAGGATGGGCTTTTCGAAGGGTAGCTGGTACCCGTTCGCTGCGCCGTTGTTTTGCTTGGCCATAAGCTGCTATCCGCGAAGCAGGCCTCCCTGCCCCCCGTGCGATTTGCCTGTTCATACGCAACAGCGGACGCCTGCGGCGCCCGCGCAACCACCCTACCGGCGGGTGCGGGCGGATTGCAAGTGAAATCTCAGGCGCTTCTGGGGCGCATTACCGGGGATTGACCAGTCCGGCGGGCGATGATAAGCTCGCTCGACAGCTATGGCTACGAGTCGGTTGGAACACATTACGATCATCGGCGTGGGCCTGCTGGGCGGGTCGGTGGCCCTGGCGGTGAAGGCTCTGGACGCGGAAGTGCGGATCGCCGGCGTTGGTCGGCGCAGAGTGAGTCTGGATAAGGCCCTGGACGTCGGCGCGATTGACACCGCCCATCTGGACGCGGCCGAAGTGGGGCACCGTAGCGACCTGGTGATACTGGCGACGCCGGTTGGGGCGTTCGCCAAGCATCTGCGCACCATCGCGCCGCTGCTGAAGCCCAAGGCGATCGTCACCGACGTCGGTTCTACCAAGTCCATGGTCGTCCGCCAGGCGGCCGGGATCTTAGGCCGATCGGGCCGGTTCGTAGGGAGCCATCCCATGGCCGGGTCCGAGCGCAAGGGCGTGGCGTTCGCGCGGGCAGACCTTTTTGGGGGAGCCACTTGCATCCTGACGCCGACTTCATCCACCCCGCCGAGTGTGACGCGGCGGCTGAAGCGATTCTGGTCGCAGCTGGGAATGACGGTCCGTCAGATGACCCCAGGCGCCCACGACAAGGCGATGGCGAGGATATCTCACTTCCCGCACGTCCTGGCCGGGTTGCTGATGCTCCTGCCTGACAAGGCCGACCTCGAGGTGGCCGCCACGGGCTTTCGCGACACGACGCGACTGGCGAGCGGGGATCCGGAGATGTGGCGGGATATCCTGCTGACCAACCGCAAGGCGATCTTGGCCGGGATCGACGCCTTCGACGAACAGCTGATGCATCTGCGGGACCTGCTGATCCGGGCCGACGCGCCCGGGGTCGAAAAATTCCTCACCGCCGCCAAGAGGCGCCGCGACGCGACCGTGGCCAAGCTCCTTCCCGATCTGTCCACCTCTGAATGATCCGGCCGCCTGGTCGGTCATATTTCCGCAAGGCGCCGCCGCAGTTGTTGAACCGAAAGACCGGCGAAGCAAAACTCTTTGGCAGCGCTGGTCCGCCCGGAGACCAGCTGGATATCTCGCGGGCTTATGCCCAGGGCTTCAGCGAGTATTTGAGCGATGGCGACATTTGCCTCCCCGCGCTGGGGAGGCGCTGTCGTGGTGATCTTCAGGGCATCACCGAGGACGGCGGCGATGCGGTCCCGCGAGGAGCCCGGTACGACCTTGACCGCGATGACCGCGCCGCCGTCGGTGTCGCGAATGTCGATTCTGTCGATGTGATCCATTGATTCTTTCGGATGACTTACCCGCCGGCGCGAACTTGTCCCGTTGGGACTCAGCGGACAATCTCCCTTGGCGCCGGGCTCTACAGCATTCCCGTTTGCTTGGCGTAGTTGAAGATCCCGCCGGCGGCGACGATTTGTGCGGCGTCGCCGAGGTCGTTGAGCTTGTGTTCGCACCCCGCCGCGATGTCTGTCAGGACGTAGGACCCCAGATCGATCTGGACCTCGTTGCCGGTTCTGATGGTCTCGATCAGGCGCTGCCGGGTCTCGAGGGGGATCAGGTATCCGCCGTTGATGCTGTTTCGATAGAAGATCCGGGCGTAGCTTTCGGCGACGACGACGGCGCAGCCTGCCTCGGCGATCGCCAGGGGGGCGTGCTCCCGTGAGCTGCCGCACCCGAAGTTCCGCCCGGCGATTATCACGGCGTATCGGGTCTTGAATTGGCCGTCTTCGACGAAGCGCACGTTCCCGTCGGGCAGGCCGCAAGAGCTAGGCGGCACACCGGACAGTGCATAGCGGCCGAAATACTTGCGCTCCTGGGGGTCGGCGGGGTTATAGCTTAGCATCTCGGCGGGGATTATCTGGTCCGTGTCGATGTTGTCGCCCAGCACGAACGCCAGACCGCGAATAACCTTTTCCATTGGCTCCCGTCCTTTCCGCAGGTCCGCGGAACACTAACATATCAACATACCGCCGGTTAGCGCGCCCGGATAGATAAAACGGGGCTGATGAGTTTAGGTCCTTTGTTGTTCGGCACGGATCTATGAGCGGAAAATAAGGGCGACACCCAGGCGGAGGGAGACCTTGGCATCGCCCCGATAGCCGCAACCCTGATGATGCAGGTGGAGGGAGACCTACATCGTTACAAGGGTGCAGCGGACAACCTATCGAAGGTACATGTCGGAGCTATGGCTTTTAAAACTTTAGCCGATTACAGGAGTTTTTTGCCGTCCTTTTTTAGTTTATGTAGCCCCGACCTACGACTTGCTCCTGCAATTTGTGCGACAGACGGCGAGGCGCCGCGCTCGCCGCCCTTTGCTTTTGGTTACATATTATCCGTGATGCCGTGGCGCCCGGTCGGAAACAACCCAAACGCGGCGCCTGCCACGACCCACGTCCGCCCGGAGACGCCGGGAAAAGGAACTCACATCCCTTGAGCTACGAAAAGTCGGCGTCTTTTAGACGGCATACGACACAGGCGACCGTCCTTGGTGCGCCTGTCCGGCCTTGTCTGTGCAGATGTATCGTCTTTGGGTCTCGCCGACGGACTATCTCCGCCAGTGCAGCGCTTAGCTGCACCCATGCGATGTCCCGCAACTGAAGCATTTGTAACAGTTCCCGTTACGAACTGTAATAGCGCCGCAGACGTCACACGGCGGCGCATCCTGCTGGTAATGCGAGAAG
>DAOVQV010000293.1 GCA_030628445.1 Phycisphaerae bacterium
CTGATCAACACGCTCGACTCGGCGCTGCACATGTTCAAGGCGGAGTCGCGCCTCGGCCGCGTCTACCCGCCGTCGGTGTGGTCCACTGCGGCCGTTCCATGGCTGAACCTCCCCGGCGGGAATCCGTACGAACACATGCCGCCGCCAGGTAATTACTCCTTCACCCTCGCCTACGGCGCCCATACGCTCATCTGGGCTCTGGCCGGTGCGGACCTGATGGGAACGCCCGGGTTTGCGCCCGGGGTTGGCGAGGACTTGGGGGATCTGTATAACCCGGCTCGTGACCCGCTGGCACGCCGGTACGGGCCTTTTGTAGACGTCTCCAAGATCGCTATCAAGGCGCTTGAGAAAACCTCCTTTAACACACAAAGTTTTCCCGGGCAAAGCGATACCGAACTGCCTGTCTTCGTAGATGCGTTCGACATGCCCATACTCTATTACAGGGCCGACATCGCATGGATCGGCGTGAACATAGACAGGATTTATTCCAGGACGGACAACGAGCCCTTCACGGCGCCTATGAACCAAACAGACTTCTTCAACAAGATTAGAGACGACAGAGATTTCGCGGGGGAGCGCGTTCATAACCAGGACTCGTTCCTTCTGATCTCCGCCGGCCCGGACAAGAACTATGTCGGGGACGCTTCGCCCCACATCGGGTGGATCGATAACATCGCCAACTTCCCCATCAGTTCCCCCCAGTAGGAGACCCGCCCGTGAACAGAACCGCACCCAACAGCGCCGCGGAAACCGGGCGGGCCTCGGATCGCCACAGCGCCTTTACGCTTATCGAACTGCTCGTGGTGATATTTATCTTGGGGATCCTCGTTACGCTGGTGGTGAGCATCTCCGGTTACATCCTCGACAAGTCCAATCGCGACCAGACCCTCGCCAACCAGAAGGTCATACTGGCGGCGATCGGGGCCTATCACGATATAACGGATGCGTATCCTCCCGATACGGATGATGCTCTCGACCCGCTGGTCCCTGGCACACTGACGCTAGTGGAAAGGACCGGATGGGTCTTGCTTCGGTATCTCAAAGGAGCAGACCCACCCATATCCAGCGCCGCGCTGGCAAGGCGAATCCAGGACGCTACTGGTAAGTCCCTCCTGAACCTGCCGACAGATGCGTTCGGAGGAGAAAGCGTCGACGGTTTCAGGGACGCCTACGGTCAGTACATGGAGTATTCGAGTACGGGCGGTCTTGGTGGGAGGCCCGCGATAATCTCCGCCGGGCCGGATGGGGACTTCAACACCACCGATGACATCCGCTCCGACGGGCGATAGCGACGGCGAAAGAATGAAGATGCATGCGACAATTCGGCGCGAGCGGGACCGTCGGCGCCGCATGGCGGCGCGGCGGGCCGGATTCTCTCTGATCGAGCTTATGGTGGTGATCGGGTTGATTCTGCTTATCTCCGGGGCGGCCCTGCCCAGCATAATCACGATCTTCAACGCAGGCGCCGAGGCACAGGCGTACAACCTGCTGACCGCCCAACTGACGGCCGCCAGGGCGCTCGCCATCCAAAAGGCCACGTACACCGCCGTGCACGTCCAGCGGGCGGACAGCGCCAGCACCGACCCCAATGACGATTACCTCAATCACATGACGGACACGTTCTACTCGGCCGTGATGATCTACGCAGACCCTGACGAGGACGACGGCGACCCCAACAGATACTTCGAACTCGCTGAGGGTTTCACGCCTCGGAAGCTGCCCGGCGCGGCCGCCTTCGGCGAGATAGACGCCGCAGCGCCGGGATACAAGAGCCTCGCCCAGCCCTCCCTGGAAGATTTCACCACGCTGTCGATCATCTTCTCGCCCAACGGCTCCGTCGTCCGCAACGTCGGCGGCGCTGACATTGTATTCCTGACCACAGATGTGTTCGACCCACCGGACCCGATTTTCGAAAACGACCTTACCGCCACGCCGCCAACGGAGACGAAGCTCTGGAATCATGTACTCGCCAACGACGACGGAGTCGGGGGATTCGCCGGCGAGCCGGGCACGACGGCCGTGGTCATATTCGACTTCCCCACGCTGCGAGCGGTCCCGATGGGAACCGCGCGGGCCAACTACTTGAACCAGAACGCCCGGTTGGTCCCGGTCAACATACACACGGGTCAGTTGTTTGAAAGGTAAGCGAGCATGACCGCCTTGCGCGAACAACGTCGCTTCAACGCCCCGCTCGCCCGAGCCGGGCGCTCTGCTGGGAACTCGTGTCCCCGCCGTCGCTCACCCCGCGCTTCGCGCGCCTTTACGCTGGTCGAGCTGCTGATCGCCATCGCCATACTCGGCGTGGGAATCACCATGGCCGCCGCCCTTTTCCCCACCGCCATCAAGCAAAACGAGCGGTCCGCGAACGACACGATCGGCATGATCGTCGCCAAGAACGCACTAGCCGTCGCCAAGGCGAAGCTGACCATCGCAACCGCCGCAAGTATAAGCTCGTCCACCCTCGCACGAGTGGACGTGGACGAGCTGACGGAGGCCGATCTTACGTACCCCGTTCCGCGCCAGCCGGCGGATAATTTTAACGGGGACCCCCTCGGCGAACCAAATGATTGGGACGACGGCGCACCACCCCGCCCGCTCGCCCTTCGCGGCGCCGTTGTGCTGGGAAGACGCTTCGACCCTGCGCGCAACGACTTCCA
>DAOVQV010000191.1 GCA_030628445.1 Phycisphaerae bacterium
GATCCCAAAGACGGCCTTGTCCATTATGTCAGTCTCCTTATCTGTCGACCGCTTGAAAATAACCGGCCCGGCCTTACTCACCGACCGGGACCTCCAAATGGACACTATACCGCGCGGGGGCGGGATTTCCACCGCCAACCACCCCGGTCGGGGATTTATTGGCCCCGCGCGTCTCGTCCGTCGCCTTTCAGCGCGGCCTATTGATCGACGGATTCGACGGGCTCGAAAATGATACGGTCCAGCAGGAAGTCCTTCTCGGTTGTTTGGATGATGACCTCGCAGGGCCCGTCGTCGGCCTGTCGTATCCGCAGCGTCTCGGTCGGGCGAAGCGCGCCCCACTCGAGCGGGAAGACCCGATTGTCCTTCGACTCGCCCACGGTGAGCAAGAAGGCATCCTGCGATCCGTCCTCGGCCTGGATGTAGACAGTGACGTCGTAGCGTCCTTTCGCCAGTGTAATGAGCTTGCTTGCCCGGCTGGCGTAATCCCCGAAGAGCACGGCCTTTGTCCCACTGGCCTCGGGGAGGTCCTTGACGGTGCAGTCGGACAGCTCGAAGCTTTCGATTTCGACGATCACGGCATTTGGACTTACGGGTTTAATAGCGGGCTTAGTCCCCGGTTCGGGTTCGGGCTCAACTGCCGGTTCGGGTTCAACCGCCGGTTCGGGTTCGGGCTCAACCGCGGGTTCGGGTTCGGGCTCAACCGTGGGTTCGGGTTCGGGCTCAACCGCGGGTTCGGGTTCGGGCTCAACTGGGGGCTGCGCTGCGGGTTCGGGTTCAACCGCGGGTTCAGGTTCGGGCTCAACCGGGGGCTGCGCTGCGGGTTCGGGTTCGGGTTGAGGGGCAACTTCGCCCTCAGCTACAGCTTCAGCTGCAGGTTGGTCCTCGGGTGGGGGTGGCTGGCGCTTCTTACACCCGCCCAGCATCACCAAGCAAACAAGGGCAATTGGTATAATCTTCCAGGCGTGCATCGTATTTCTCCTTTCCGTTTTAGGTTCTGTGCTTGTGCTTTGCTCGACGTCTCCATGGGTGCTCTTCGAATATTCCCGCCTCCGCCCGCAAGCGTCGATAGACGTTGACGTCGTAGTAGTTGCTGACGGCCTGTCCGGGCGGGGTGATCTTGTTGATCCGCTTGTAGTCTTCCTCGTTGAACGTCACGTCCAGGGCCTTGAGGGACGATTGGAGGTGCTCTACGCTCGCCGGGCCGATAATCGGCGAGGTGATTCCCGGTTGGCGCAGCACCCACGCCAGCGAGAATTCCGCCAGCGTGACGCCTTTCTCGTCGGCCAGGGGTTTCATCGCATCGGCCCGGGCGATGGCTTCCGGGTTCAGCCGGAACCCCCGTCTGTTGAATCTGGCCCCGTCCGGCAGTGGCCCTTCGGGTGTGTACTTACCGGAAAGTATTCCCGATGCGATGGGGGCCCAAGGGATTAAACCGATCCCGTGCCTCTTGCAGGTCCAGATCAGCTCGTTTTCAATCCGGCGGTCCAGCAGGTTATATGGGGGTTGTTCGCTGATGAGCCGCGCCCACCCGTTGCGGTCCGCCAAACACAATGCTTCCACCAGCAGCGCCGACGCCCACTTCGAGGTCCCGATGTGGAGCACCTTACCCGCCCGGACCAGGTCGTCCAACGCCCGCAGCGACTCGCCGACCGCCAGCGACGGGTCCATTATGTGCAGTTGATACAGGTCGATGCGGTCGGTCCGCAACCGCCGCAGGGACTGCTCGACCTGTTGGACGATGTGGTACCGCGAACCTCCCCACTGGTTCGGACCTTCGCCCATGCGGGATGAGACCTTCGTCGCCAGGACCACCTCGTCCCGCCGCCCTGACTCGCTCAGCGCCTTACCGACGATCTGCTCGCTTACACCGCGTCCATATGAGTTGGCCGTGTCGACGAAGTTGATCCCGGCGTCAAGGGCCGCCTCTATGATGCGAATCGACTCGGCTTCATCGGTCTTGTCGCCGAAGTTCATGCAGCCGAGGCAGATCGCCGAGACCTCCACGCCGCTGCGACCAAGTATTCGGTATTCCATACTGATGCGTCCTTCTTCACGTAGTGAAGACTTTTAGATATCCCCGTCTCAGTTCCTTCCTTGTATCGCTCGGCGCCGCCCGAGCGTCACAATAGGTTTATCATCACCGGCTTGAGGAGCTTCTTCAGGGCCGCCACCGCGACTATTCCCACCAGGATAACCACAACGGTCAGATAGTGCCATTCGTCCAGGACCAACCCCAGGGCGACGCTGGCAGCGGGGGGGTGTTCTGTATTGGTCATGACCATCGTAAACATCGCCGTCCCGACGGCGGCGGCGCCGAAAATCACGAAAGCATATCTTTCGACCAGCGGACAAGCGGCGATTGCGGGCGCCTGGGAGACCCAGAAGCAGATTGTCCCCGAAGCGACGCCGACCAGATACCCACCGACCAGGAACCGGGCCCTTGAGACGTTTGCGTGCGGCATGGTGAAGGCGATAAAGAAGCTCGCGCCAAGCGCGGCGATCACCGCTACATTGGAGATGGCGTCGAGGATCAGCACCACCGCCGCAACGGCCGCCGTCGCCAGGAGGCATTGCAGTATGTAGCGCATCTTGTTCTTGGCGAATTTCTCGTCGAATAGCTTCATGACTGCCTCTTAGGCGTTTTAATCAGGCCCGGCGCGACCGGCCGGCGCCGGTGATGATACCGATCTGGTTGCCCATATTGGCTGGCCCTTCCGGGCGTTCAGTGACGACTAAGGTATCAGGATCGGCCCCGGCGGGCAATGTCATAGGCTAGAGCACCTAACACCATTCTGTAGCGTTTGCTCTGCCTGCGGCGTCGGCTGGGTTCGTCATGCTGCATCGACAACCCCACGGGGTTGTCTGCTTCGCCTTCCTTCCCACCCTTGTCCTCGCCAACGAGCAAATCGCTACATCATGTCGTTAAGTACTCTAAAGAGGCTGGAAACAGACGTCCCCGCCCCCCCGTCCCCGGCGCCCGACGGAGTGATTGAGGGCATTGAACGCCCGGGCGAGCGGATGGTGCTCGCCGTTCAGTGGCATCCGGAGCGGATTTTCGAGTATCCCCGGCACAGAAAGTTGTTTGAAGCGATCGTCGAGGCAGCGTCGCTCTGGCGGGCGGTCCGCAAGGCGCGATCTTCCCGCTAAGTTAGGAATTGACGCCGCGGTTTGCCCGAGGGTTTTACTTCTTCGCCGTCCGTTCCGCCTTGGCGGCGGCGCGTGCGGCGGTCCGGGTCCGCTGCTTTTCCTTGCGAGGCGCATTCTTCTTGCGGGTAGCTAGTTGCTTGGTGCGGCGCTTATCGAGCCTGTCTCTGCGGTGTCCCATCGAACATCCTTTCGGGGTGCTCAAAGAAGCGAGGATTGTACGGCCCCGCCATCCTCTTAGCAAGGTCCGAGGGGCTCTAAGCTTCTCCGCCGCTTTGGGCCAGCAGCTTCTTGACGGTCTGCAGCAGGACAATCGGTTCGATGGGCTTGTCCACATACGCTTCCGGCTCGTCGCCCATGAACTCGCCCATATCGGTTGCGGAGAACTTGATTCCGGTCTTGTCCGCGATCCCGGTCAGCATGATAACGGGGACCGAGCGGAGCTTTTCGTCCGCCCGCAGCTCGGCGAAGACTTCGAAGCCGTTACGCTTCGGCATCTGGACGGGTGCGGTTTTCACTGGTCAGACCGGCACGGCGCGTGGTATTTTCGTCTGAGAAGGAGCTTTTGGATGGCTGAAAAATTTAATGTTCGAGATTACGGGGCCGTCGGCGACGGCGAGGCGAAAGACACCGCCGCCATCGTCCGCGCTATCGAGGCGTCGGTGGCGGGTGGCGGCGGGACCGTCTTGATTCCGCCGGGGAAGTACCTCACCGCGCCGATCCGCCTGCAAAGCGGTGTGACGTTGCGGGTTGAGGACGGCGCGACCGTCCTTTTCAGTCGCAACTTCGACGATTA
>DAOVQV010000120.1 GCA_030628445.1 Phycisphaerae bacterium
CAGCCTGACGCAAGTCAGCCGAAGCCGCAGCCGGCCAGGACGGAACAGAAAATCTTAAATTGCTCTTATCTCCCCCTTCGCCCCGACGCGACAGGACCCATAACGAGATTCCCTTCGCCCGGGATACCGCCTCTGTGGGATTGGTGCGTTTGACATCACCGCCCGGCCCGCATAGGATGCCGCAAGCAATGCAGATTGACGGTCAACGTGTCGAATCGGTTCAGGCCCAGCGCAGTTGCTTCACCGGGCGGCGGGTCCACATGATCGGCGTCGGCGGGGCGGGGATGCGCGCCCTGGCGAAGATGCTGCTGGATTGCGGTGCGCTGGTGAGCGGGTCGGACGTGGTCGGCGGTGGACCGGTCGCCCAACTCGCCGAAGCGGGGGCGACGGTCCATATCGGCCAGCGAGCCCGGAACATCCCCGATCACTGCGACTTGGTGGTGTACTCGGCGGCTATTGGCGAACAAAGCCCGGAACTCCTGGCGGCCCGTCAGCAGGGATGCGAGGTGATAAAGTACTCCCAGATGCTGGGTAGGCTGATGGCCCAGCGGGTGAGCATCGCCGTCGCCGGGACGCACGGTAAGAGCACAACGACGGCGATGGTCGCCTATGTCCTCAAAGCAACCGGCGCCGATCCCAGCTTCGTCGTCGGGGCCCAGGTCGATCAGCTCGGAAGGCCCAGCGGCGTTGGGATGGGCAAACACTTCGTCGCCGAGGCCTGCGAGTACGACCGCAGCTTCTTGAACCTCAGGCCCAACCACGCCGCCATCCTCAACATCGAAGAGGACCACCTGGACTGCTACAAGGACCTAAGCGCCATCGTCGAGGCGTTTCGCTGCTTCGCGGGGCTGGTCCTTCCGGATGGGGTGCTGGTGGTCAATGGGGAGGATAGAAACGCCGCCGCGGCGGCGCAGGCGGTCGCCTGCAAGGTTCAGACGTTCGGCCTGGCCGACGGGTGCACATGGCGGGGGGTGAATCCGACGAGCGAGAGGGGCTGCGTGTCCATGAATGTGCTGCAAGGCGGGCGCGAGTATTGTCGCCTTTCCGTTCCGCTGCCCGGTCTGCACAACGCATACAACGCCTTGGCCGCCGTCGCGCTGCTTCATCAGGCCGGGATCGACCCACGCGAGATGACAGACGCCCTGGGCGGCTTCAACGGAGCGCAGCGGCGGATGAGCCTCAGGGCCCGGCGCGACGGGATTATCGTCGTGGACGATTACGCCCACCATCCGACCGAGATCCAGGCGTCGCTGCGGGCGATTCGCCAGCACTACCGCCCGCAGCGGCTGATTTGCGTCTTCCAGCCTCACCAGTACTCCCGCACGCGGTTCCTCCTGAAAGACTTCGCTCGCAGCTTCGCCGCTGCCGATGAGGTAATCGTCCCGGATATTTTCTTCGTGCGGGACTCGCAGCGAGAGAAAGACTATATTTCATCTGTGGATCTGGTCGCTCAGATCGGCCTGCATAGCGGATCGGCGATATACCTGAAGGAATTCGACCAGATCGTCGGGCACTTGCGGGAGGACCTGCGAGCGGGCGATCTGGTGGTGACGATGGGCGCAGGGAACATATGGGAAGTGGCGGATGAAATTATTCGATGGCTTAGAGCAAATCGTTAAGACGGACGAACCACTGACGGGGCATACCTGGTTCGGGATCGGCGGGCCGGCGAAGTATTTCATCACGCCCGAGACGCCCGAGCAGCTTACGCAGGTGGTCGGACGCTGCCGGGACAACGAGATCCCCATGCACGTCATCGGCTCCGGTGCGAACCTGCTTATCGACGACAACGGCGTCAAGGGCGCGGTGATCCATCTGGGTCAGGGCCGGTTCAAGGATGTCAGCATCGACCGTCCCGCCATAAAGGCCGGCGCCGGCGCCGATATGACCAAGTTGGTGCTGCGAATGGTCCGTGAGGGTCTTAGCGGGCTTGAGTGCTTGGCGGGCGTACCGGGCAGCGTGGGCGGGTGCGTGAAGATGAACGCCGGGGGGGCGTTCGGCGATATAGGCAATTGCGTCGAGTCGGTAGATGTGATGACGGCGGACGGTGAGACTTTCACCCGCCACAAGGATGACCTGGCGTTTGCGTACCGCTCAACGAACATCGCCGCCAAATTCATACTGGGCGCTGAATTCCGTCTGAATGAAGATGATCCGCACCGCGTGCTGAAACTGGTAAAGCAGATCTGGATCTACAAGAAGAACACCCAACCGCTGGCGATGCGCAACGCGGGGTGTGTGTTTAAGAATCCGCGCGGGCTGTCGGCCGGGGCGCTAATCGACCGGGCGGGGTTGAAATCCAAGAGGGTGGGCGGGGCGGTGGTCTCGGAGAAGCACGCCAACTTCATCATCGCCGAGCCCGGCGCCAAGGCCTCCGACGTGATGAAGCTCATCAACGTCATCCGCGAGACGGTCTACAAGAAGTTCGAGGTCTACTTGGAGCTGGAACTCGAGGTCTGGTGAGATGTCCGACCGCACCGGCGCCAAGGCGAGCTGCGCGGATTGCCGCGAACCGACCGGCGCGAATTGTGCTGATAGGCAAGTGCTGGACATCACCGTATTGATGGGCGGGCCGTCGTCGGAGCGCGAAGTCAGCTTCATGAGCGGCACGATGATCGCAGACGCCCTTGGGCGGACCGGCCATAAGGTCAGGCGCGCGGACATCTCGCCCGACGATCTGTCAGCCCTGGATCGCGACGGGATCGACGTGGTCTGGATCGCCATGCACGGGCAGTTCGGCGAGTCCGGCGAGCTCCAGCAGCTGTGCGAGGACCGCGCCCTTCGATATACCGGCTCGGATCCGCGAGCAAGCAAGCTGGGGATGGACAAATCGGCGTCCAAGGAACTGTTCAGACGGGCCGGTCTGTCTGCGCCGCCGGAGGTGGTGATTTCCAAGGAAGATGAAGCGCACGCTGTCGCCGGGCGGTTGGATGAGATTGGGCTTCCGGCGATCTGCAAGCCCGTGGACGGCGGCTCGAGCGTGGACGTAACGCTCGTTCACACCGATGCGCAGCGCGACGAGGCGGTCTCGGGCTTGCTGGACCGATACGCCCGGGCGCTGGTCGAGAAGTACGTCGAAGGCCCGGAGGTGACCGTGGGGATTCTCGGCGAACGGCCGCTGCCGTTGCTTCAGATTATCTC
Source organism: Phycisphaerae bacterium (assembly GCA_030628445.1). GTDB lineage: Bacteria > Planctomycetota > Phycisphaerae > SM23-33 > SM23-33 > DAOVQV01. The sequence continues at coordinate 3,142 of DAOVQV010000120.1, forward strand.
GCCGGGAGAGTTTTTCGACTACCACGCCAAGTATGACGACGATTCCGGTGCCGTGTTTACTTTCGATCACTGTCTGGACGGGGAGGTTGTGGTCGCTGCACAGACCGCAGCGCTGCAGGCCCACAAGGTGCTCGGGTGTCGAGACATGTCCCGCGTGGACATGATTATCGACGCCGCCGGGACGCCGCAGATATTCGAGATTAACACCATTCCCGGTTTTACCTCCCATTCGCTGCTGCCGCTGGCCGCCAGACAGGCGAAAGTAAGCTTCGAGCAGCTCGTGGACCGGATCGCCAGGATGGCACTTCAGAGGTAGTGGCGCTTCGATGCTCGATTGGCCGATTAGATGTGTATGGGCTACAAGGCCAGGCAGAAGCGGAAATCCCCCCGGCGTTCCTGGGTCCGGCGGCGACTGAGCGGAGGGTCGTCTTGGGGTAAAACCGCGTTGGTGCGCGGCGTGCTTGTCCTGGTCGCCGCCGGTGCGGTGTTCGCCGGGATGAAGCTGCTGGAGCGGTTGGCGCTGGGCGATCCGCAGGGCGCGGAGGAAGCTTCGCTTTGCGTCAAGATGGTGGACCTTCCACAGTGGATCCCCAGATCGCTGGCTCGGCAGATCGCGGCCGATATTGTTCCGCCCGACGCCGATTTGAGCGATCTTGACCTGCCGGAACGAATCTATCATCGAGCCATCGCAAACCCCTGGATCCGCTCCGTTCAGTCTGTCCGCAGGTGCCCGCCCGCTGTCGGACGCAGGGCGTTAGTCGAGCTGCGGGCGAAGTTCCGCAAACCGGTCGCCCTCGCCGCCCAGGAGGGCAGGTTCTTCTTCGTCGACGCCGAAGGATACAGGGTCCCCGATGAGTGGGTGCCCAGATGGGTCGTGACCGTGCCCCCCGGGGACGACGCACCGGCCCGACAAGTCTGCTATGTGGATGAGTCGCAGGTACCACCGGAGCTGTCGGCCGTTCGGATCCACTACATCGTCATAGACGGCGTCGCCTCACCCCCGCCCGAGACTGGAGCGAAGTGGGAAGGCGATGACCTGGCGGCCGGGCTTAAGCTGCTGGAGCTCCTGCTGGAGCGGCGGTATGCAAATCAAATCACCGTTGTGGACGTTCGCAACTACGACGGGCGTATAAGCAGGTCCGACCCGCATCTGCGGATGTACGCACAGGTCGGCCGCGACACCGGCGTGACCGACATTCGCTTCGGGCGATTTCCCGACCCGGGCGGCGGGGACTACGTAGTTTCCACCGAGCGGAAGATGGCGTATATTGACGAATACGTAGCCGATCATGGAGGCAGGCTGGCGGGGGTCAATGAGTACCTGGATCTGCGATACGACGGATTGCACGTAAGCATCAACTGACTCGCCCCGCCTGGCCGATCCCCAGGAGACGCCCGCCGGCCGATTCGCCAACTGTAAACACATTCGTCTTCGTAACGGAAAGGGTTGCTTCGATGGAGTGCAAGAAAGAAGATAACCTGCAAGGATGTATCTGCACCTATTCCTGCGATAAGAAGGGGGTGTGCTGCGACTGCATTCAGTATCACCTGGGGATGAAGCAGCTGCCGGGCTGCTGCTTCCCGCCGGAGGTGGAGAAGACCTACGACCGCAGCTTCAATGCATTCGCGCGGGCTTGGAATCTCTGAGACGTTACTGGGTGACTTGTGCCCCTCGTAAGGGACGTGCGCACATCGCCATTTGGGGTTACTTGACCATTGGCTGCAGTTCGACGCTTGTGCGTGTCTGGGAGGCCTCTATGGCGGCATGGACCATCGCCAATGAGTGGATGTTGTCTTCGATGCCCGTCGGCGCAGCCGGCCCGCCGGACAGTTCGTCGAGGAATTGGTTCAGGACCTGCAACTGCTCGCTGTCGGATTCTTCGACCTCAGCGACCTCGGGTTCTGTCCAGCTGGGCAGCCCATCTTCATCGAGCTTCCACCGCCAGGCGCGTACCTGATCGTCCCGGATCATGACGCAGCCGCGTTCGCATTCGATCGTCCAGTCCCCAGTCCACGTTGTCTGGTGTTCCTTGGGCCGCAGCGTCGACCATGAACCGTTGTAGGTAAGGCAGACGCCGTGGGTCATCTCAAACACAACCGTACAGGACGCGTCGCCGGACATCACCGACCAGGGCGCATTCCAACTGGCTCCCACGACGCGGACCGGTTCCGCTCCAAGCAGGAAGCGCCCCAGGTCGAAGTGGTGGATGCTCATGTCGATAATCAGCGGGTGCGCCATCTGCTCGCGGTATCCGCGCAGGCGCGGGTAGCGGAAGAAATCGACTTGGGAGGCGCGCGGGCGGCCGTACTTACCTGAGGCGATCAGGCGCTTGGCGGCCCGCACTGCCGGTCGGTAGCGGTAGTTCTGGGCGACGACGAAATGGATCCCCCTGTCGCGCTTCAGCGTCAGCGCGGTGCGCGCCTGGTCCATGCTCACGGTGAGGGGCTTCTCCGCGAGGATGCTCTTGCC
>DAOVQV010000189.1 GCA_030628445.1 Phycisphaerae bacterium
ATTATCAAATTACGTCCCGCTTCGGGATCCGTTCTGTAGAGCGGCGCCGCTGCGCAGACGGCCCTTCCCAGCGCCGCCCACCCGCCGGTATCGGAGGTGACCATGGCTGCGACGTCACCGACCTGCCGTCCGTCCACTGTCTTTGTGATTCCGGCGAGGCCGGCGATGGTCCCGGGCGAGACCCCGAAGTAGTTCGCCGTAAAGACGCCCCATATCACCGTCGTGATGCTGAAGACCACGATAAGGTTCGCGGCGGGCCTACCGGCCTTGCGTGCGACCTTGCGGTAAAAGGCGAATGATATCGCCGTAAACAGCAGCCCGTACCCGCCGTCGCCTATCAGCATGGCAACGAAGATCGGCATGGCGAGCATGAAGAAACCCGACAGGTCCGCTTCCTTGTAACCGGGGATCGTCCCGAGGATCTCGAACAGCGCCTTCATCGGCCGGGCCCAACGCGGATAGCGGATAAGAGTTGGGGGCGCATCGTCCGGGTCCGGTGGCGTCTGTTGGACGGCGGCCTCGAGGCCGGTGTTGGCCAGGGCGGCGGGCAGCTCCACGGCCTTCTCGGCGGGGGCCCAGCCTTGTAACGCGAAAAGGTGCTCATCCTTCAGCGCGCCTCTATCTGCGATGGTGTAGCAGGCCTGTTCGTCCAGATCGTCGCGGGCTTGACGCATCTCGTCGACGAGATGCGACAGTTCGGTTAATCTGCGGGCGTCTTGCCTCAGTCTCGCGTCGATCTGGGCGGCTTCGTCGCGGATGCTCGCCCGGTCGCGATCCGGCAGTTCAATTTGCTCGGCGGAGTCGGGCAGCTTGAGCTGGTCCGTCCGGTCTATAACTCCGATGAGCACCCGATTACCCGAAAGCTCACCAAGCACCTGGCAGAACTCCGCCTGAATTTCGCTCGTTTCGCCGGCCTCGAGGGAGTAGAACTTCACTTCGATACCGGCCGAGCGGAGCTGTTCAAATTGATCGAGACGCACGTCTCCCCACATCGCCAGGTGCTCCAGTTGCTGATGAAGCCTACCCAAGCGGGAGCGCCTTTCGGCCGAGTCACGCTGAATTTCGAGGGCCTCATCCGCCGCCTCCAGCGGCGATATCGCCGGCCGGGCACCTACCTTCTCGGCCGTCGAGAGCAACTGAATCGCGCGGTTAAGACGATCGATTCCCGAGATGGTCTTCTCCTCGGCGACGGCTTTTTCCGCCTCCACCGGCGCAAGGTGCACCACGCCGAGTCCCCCCAGCGCATCGAGCAGGCGGTCGCTCTGGGAGCGCTTGGCGACGACGTACACTTTAGTCATCTTTGCAATCATCTCGGATACTCTTGCGCAGACGTGGCGGCGGGTTCTTCTTCGGGGCCGGAAATCGGCGCCCCTGTCTCGGCGAGCTTGGCCTTTGCGATCTTCGCCCTCCCGACCGCTGCCGTCATCTCATCGCCCAGGTGAATTCGGATGATACGTATGTCCTCGCGGGCCTCGGGGATCTTGACCTTCTCGAACAGGTTGACCCGCTGGGTGATCTTTGTCAGCTCACGACGCAGCAAGCGATACTGCTGGGTTATGATGTCCAACTCCACCTGGCGGCGGTTAAGGTCTCGCAGATCCGCCAGGGCCTGGTCGACCCAGGCGGGCGTGGCGAATAGGCTGTAACTGGCGCGCGGGAAGACCACCTCCTGAAGGGTGGGTATGTTGACACCGGCGATATTGGAGGTGGTGGTTTCGATGTCGGCGGGCTTGGCGAGTCCCTGCACATCGATCCCGGCCTTATCGGCCAGCAAGGCGCTGTAGGCCTGGAACTTCTTGCGAGCCCGGACAACAGCGGACCGGGCCTTGTCACGCTGGTTGGCGACGCTGCGCAGCGTCAACTGCAACTGCTGCTGCTTGAGCTTCAGCATCGGTAGGTACCGTTCAAACCGCGCCAGCGCCTCGCGTTGGCGTTTCAGCTCCGGGCGGGTCAGTTTGATCTTCTTGGCCATATGTCGTTGTTGCGATCGTTCCGGTGGCGTCTGTGGCGCCCTACGTCCCTGCACCTATAGTCTCAGCCTCTGGGGGGGCCTGCTCCAAGACGGCGTGCTCTTTGGGCCAGTGTGCGTCGATGATCACGCGGCGCATACCGGTCTCCTCCGGCTCGAAGCACTTGGCGAGGATTTCCCAGCAGCGGTCCAGGGCCTCTTCCAGCGGAATGTTGACGCGAAGGTCCATGATCTGCTCCTCGAACATCGCGCCGTAGCTCAGCAGCTTGTTGTCCCACTTGGACATCTCGAAGCCCATTTCGCGCTTCTCCCGGCTCTCGCGGCACAGCGCGTACAGCTGGATTCCGGCGTTCATCACGACGCGGTGGTCGTCGCGCGTCTCACCGTTGACCTGCTGCTTGAGCCGCGAGAGGGACCGGAACGGATCGATCACGCCTTCGCGAAGGTAGAACTGACCTTCCGTGATGTAACCGGTGTTGTCCGGGACCGGATGCGTATCGTCGTCGCCGGGCATGGTGGTGCAGGCAAGCAGCGTGACCGAACCCGCCCCGTCGAAATCGACCGCCTTTTCATACCGACGGGCGAGCTGCGTGTAGAGGTCGCCCGGATACCCGCGGTTCGAGGGGATCTGCTCCATCGTGATAGCTATTTCCTTCAGGGCGTCGGAGAAGGCCGTCATGTCGGTAAGTAGCACCAGCACCCTCTTGCCCTGAAGCGCGAAGTTCTCGGCGACGGCCATGCAGAGGTCCGGGACCAGGAGGCATTCCACGACGGGATCGGCCGCGGTGTGGATGAACATGATCGTCCGGCCGAGCACGCCGCCTTCCTCGAACGTCCTGCGGAACGTCAGGTAGTCGTCGTGCCTCAACCCCATCCCCCCGAGGATGATGATTTCGGCGTCGGCCTGGAGGCCCACGCGGGCAAGCAGCTCGTTGTAAGGCTGGCCCGGTATCGAGAAGATCGGGAGCTTCTGCGATTCGACGAGCGAATTGAAGATGTCGATCATCGGGATTCCGGTTCGAATCATTCTGTCCGGGCGGCGGCGCTTGATGGGGTTGACCGCGGGCGAGCCGATCTCGATCATGTCGCCCTTGAGCTCGGGCCTTTCGTCGCGGGCCCGGGCCGAGCCGTCAAGGACGCGCCCCAGCATCTCGTCGCAGAAGGGCACCTGCATTGGATGGCCCAGGAAGCGCACCTTATCGCCCGTCGAGACCCCCTGCGTACCGGCGAAGACCTGCAGGCTTACCTGGTCGGCCTCGAGGCGGATCACCTGCGCCAGCGACGTGCCGCGCTCGCTGGTGATTACCGCAAGCTCGTCGTACCCGACGCCCTTGGCGGATACCGTAACCACATTCCCGGCGATTCGAGTAATCTCATCGTAATACTTTCGCATCATGCCCAGCCTTTCGCAGATTTCTTTTAGCCCTCGCCGGCGCCGACGGGTTGGGCCTCGGTCGCAGCGGGGCCCTTCCAGCCTTTACCGGCGATGAATTCGTCGATGTCCGCGAGGATTCGTTTGTATTCGTCGCTGTCGGTGGCGGCGTAGTTGAAGTTTATGAACAGGTCCTGGGCGTGGAACATCGTCTTGCGCGCCAATTCCTTGTTTTCGAAGTCGAAATCCAGATCCAGGACCGCCAGGAGCTTATCAAACACGAACTGCTGGCGATCCTTTGGCGTCGCTCCGTCCACCTCGTCGAAGGCGTTTTGTTGCAGATAGCAGTTGTCGAAGAAGTCCGCCTTGAGCATCACCGTGAAATCGTCAATCGGCGTGCCTTCCTCGCCCACGACCGTCATCATCTGCCTGACCTCATTACCGCGGTGAAGAACCGCGCGCCCCTTGGCGACCTTCTGAGAGTCGATGATCCCGACGTACTTGCTCCAGGAATCCAGCGGATCGATCGCCGGATATCGCCGCGCGTCGGACCGCACACGGCTCAGGCCGTGGAAGGCGCCGACGACCTTCAGCGTCCCCTGCGTTACGGGTTCTTCGAAGTTCCCCCCCGCCGGGCTTACCGTCCCGCC
>DAOVQV010000100.1 GCA_030628445.1 Phycisphaerae bacterium
AGTCAGCCGAAGCCGCAGCCGGCCAGGACGGAACAGAAAATCTTAAATTGCTCTGACGAGGTTTCGGACTGTTTTTTGTTCATGTGTTTTGAGCTTTGAGCGCTGCGGTTTGAAAACTCAGCACCGACCCGCGTACCCAAGGTGTTTCGATATGTTGGGTGATCTGTCAAAGAACCTGGGCCAGATTCCGCTGGCGGCGGGGCCGATCCTGGTGGACGCAGATAAGTGGAAGGGGATCCTCTACTATACCTATAGCTCGATAATCATTTTGTTTTTCCTGGTGCTTGTAGCCACCGCCGTGATCTTCCTGCTGTTGGGTCTGTTGAAGATACTCGGTAACTCCGCTGCCAGAAGGCACGCCGCCCGGCGCGCCTACCGAGCTAAGTTCGCCCGGGACGGTAGGCCCTATCCGCCCACCGGACGCGGAATGTGCGACAGTTGCAGCAGGTCCTTTGAGACTGTCTACCACCTGCCCTCCGGAAACCGGCTCTGCCCGAAGTGCTATCGGACTTATTGCAGCACCACCCGGGCCCAGCCCGCCCCCTGATGTAAGGAGCCCCTCGTGCCCACAAAGTACTCCATCGACGAGAAGGTATACCCCGCCGGTGTCGACCGGAAGCTGAGCATGCGGGACCTGCTGGACTACTTCCGCCAGCATGGTTCGCTGCGAGTCTCCGACCTGCACCTGAAGGTGAATTGCCCCCCCGTCTACCGCTTCGACGGAGATCTGCGCGGATACGACGGCGCCCCACTTACCCCGCAGACCGTCGAGATCCTCGCCGGGACGGTGCTGTCCGAGACCGAGCTGGAGGCCCTGCGGCGGGACGGCTCGGCCGAGACGTCGCTGTTCACCAAGACGATGCAGTTTCGCATAAGCTGCTTCCGCGACAGCGACGGGTTCGCCCTCGCCATCCGCGCCCTGGAGCTTACCATCCCGCCGTTGGAGAAGATCGGGTTTCCCAACGGTGTTTGGCGGGACATCATAAAGGCACAGCAGGGACTCGTGCTGGTGACGGGAATTACGGGCGCCGGTAAGAGCACCACCATTGCCTCGATGATCGACCGGATCGCCTCCGAGCGCCCCTGCCGGATTATCACGCTGGAAGATCCGATCGAGTATCGACTGGGCAGCAGGGAGGCGATTATCTCCCAGCGCGAGGTGGGACGGGACGTGCCCGATTTCGCCCAGGGCTTGCGCGACGCTCTTCGCGAGGATCCGGACGTGATCTTCGTCGGCGAGATGCGTGACCGCGAGTCGACCATGTGGACGCTGACGGCCGCCGAGACTGGGCACCTGGTGTTCTCCACGCTCCACACACGCGACGCGCGCGGGACGGTCACGCGCCTGCTGGATATGTTCCCTCCTTCGCGCCAGGACGAAATCGCCTCCCAATTGTCGCTGGGGCTTCGTTACATCCTCTCCCAGAAGCTCGTTCCGCGCAGCGACGCAGAAGGCCGCGTCGTCGCCATGGAAATACTCAACAACAACTACGCCGTCACAAACCTAATCCGCACCTCCAAGACCGAGCAGCTCTACACCCAGCTTCAGACTAAGACCAAGGACATACCCGAAGAACGGATGATGACGATGGAGCGGGCGCTGGCGGTCCTGGCGGCGGACGGGAAGGTCAACCCGCTTGAGGCCGAAAAATGGGCCAACAATATTGGCGTCTTTCTCGATGAGATGCAGCGGGCCCAGGGCCTCCCCCGTCGTCAGGCACAACGCCCCGGGTGAGATTCCGAATTCCAAGTTTGTCTCGTGCTTTGGGGTGGGTCACTTGTTGAGCGGCCCGGGCGGTGCTCGTACAATGTCGCCGGCATGAGCGAGGATCGTCAAAAACTTATCAAATCCGCGCGGCAGCTTATCGAGACGGATCGGCTGCTGGGCGGTCAGTTCATCCCTGCCGCCGCCGGTGGCGGTTCTGCGGGACCGGCCGCCGTCCCGGCGCCGCCGTCGATGGGCCTGCAGGAAAAGGCTGAGGCGCTCGAGGCGATAGACGTCGCCGAGGTCCGCCCGTGTGTGAACTGCCGGCTCTACCAGGCCCGCACCCACACCGTCTTCGGCGAGGGCGACCCCGACGCGGACCTGGTGTTCGTCGGCGAGGGCCCCGGCGCCGAAGAGGACCGCACGGGGAGGCCCTTCGTCGGCCGCGCGGGCGAACTGCTCACCAAGATGATCGAGGCGATGGGCCTGGGGCGCCGGGACGTGTACATCTGCAACCTCGTCAAGTGCCGACCCCCCCAAAACCGCGCACCCGGCCCCGATGAAATCGAGGCTTGCTGGGGGTATCTTATCCGTCAGCTCCAGATCATCGCACCCAAGGTCATCGTCTCGCTGGGTAACCCCGCCACGCAGAACCTGCTGGACACGCGCGTGGGGATCACCAAGATGCGAGGCCGCTGGCAAAAGCTACCACTGATCGGCGAGCACCTGGCAGGGATCGACGTCATGCCGACGTTCCACCCCGCCTACCTCCTGCGCCAGTACACGGGTGACAACCGCGGGAAGGTCTGGGACGATCTGCAAAAAGTCATGGCCGTGCTCGGTCTTAAGGTGAGGGGGAAAACCAATTAGCCTCCCTCCGCCAGGACCTTCCGGACTCTCCCGCCCAGTCGCGAGGTGATTTCCTGTGGGATCGTATTCGCCAGCGCTGCCAGGTTCTGGACGCTGTGCGGGGACGACGGGTCGGCGGAGATGATCTGGACCTCATCTCCCACCTTCGCCTCCGGGACGTCGGTAAGATCGACGATCGTCTGGTCCATAGACACCCGCCCGCGCACGGGCACGTCGCGTCCGGCCACTCGCATCGTGGCGCGGTTGGAATGGGACCGAAGGTACCCGTCGCCGTAACCGACGGGCACCAGGCCGATTCTGCCGGGACCTGCGAACCTGTACGTCAGCCCGTAACCGACGCGCTGGTCGGGGGGGACATGCTTTACCTGCATAAGCGGGGCGGTGAGTCTAAGGGCCGGTCGCAGCGGAAGCTTGTTGCGAACCTGACGGGCCGGTTGATACCCGAAAACCGACACCCCCGTACGGACCATGTCCAGGTGCGTCTCGGGAAGCTCGATGGTCGCCGCGGAGTTGGCCGCGTGCAGCGTCAGACCGTCGCCCCCGCCGCAGGCGGCGACCGCTTCGGTGAATCGTGCGAGCTGGGTACGCGCGAAGCTCTTGTCGGCCTCGTCCGCCGTGGCGAAGTGTGTGTACAATCCGGTCAGCTTCACGTGCGGGGATTTGCGGATCGACTCGACCAGCCTCGGGGCCTCGGCGGCGGCGACGCCGCTTCGCGTCATCCCCGTGTCTATCATCACGTGGACGGCGGCCTGCTTACCGGTCCTTTCACCCGCTTGCGCCACGGCAGCCAGCTCATCCCGCGAGACCACTGTCAGTACAACGTCGCGTGCGATAAGCTCCGCCAGCGGTTCTGGGCGGTCCTGTGCGGCGTAGGGTCCGACGGAGAACAACACCAGCAGCTCACCGGAGTAACCCAGGTCGCGGACCTGGATCGCCTCGGCGCCGGTGACGACGGCCAGTGAGTCCGACGCCGCCGCGATCGTATCAAGCAGCAGGTCCAACCCGTGCCCGTAGCAGTCGCCCTTGACCACCGCGCAAAGCTTGGTCGTGCGCGCCAGACACCCGCGCAACAGCGAGAGGTTCGTCCTCACCGCCGAGGCCGAAATGTGCGCCGTCAGAAAACTTTCCATCTTGCCATCTTGATTTCCGCGCGGGGTCCTACCGGTCGGCTCGCGGGGCGCAGGTTAAGATAATCATTCCCGCCGGGCGAGTCACGAGGCTACTTCGGGACGTTGATCACCTCCAGCGTGTCGCTGAGCGTGTCCAGAAGAGCGGCCACGGGCCGGTGCGGGGCCTTGTAGTGATGCAGGGCGCCGGGGTTGATCACGCGGACCGGCCCGATCCGCTCGTCGCGCGCCCGATGCGTGTGCCCGTGACAGACGTACGGAAACTGCTCGGAGCCGATCAGTTCGGCGAGGACGGCCTGGTCGTTACCGTGCGTGGCGACCAGGAATTGGTCCGCCCCGATCGGGACCTCGACGACCTCGCCGGAGAACTGCACGCCGGCGGCCTCGGCGGCTGCTTCTAGCCGCGCGATTTTGTGGTCCATGTTCCCGGCGACGGCGTAGGTCGGGACGGGCGCGGCGCCCAGGACCGCCACGTCGTCGGCGTGTCCGATGTCGCCGCAGTGGACGATCGCCTCCGCCCCGCGGTCGACGAGCAGCTCAATCGCCCCCGCCAGTCGCTTCGTCTTACCGTGAGAGTCAGATAGGATCCCGATCTTCATCGAAATGCTGGGCCTCTGAGCACATATTGTATATCCGCTCAAGACCTCCGCGTCCAGTGATTATGGCGATGTAGCCGTTCCCCAGTTGCCCGCGACAAGTCGTGGGGGAATTGAGCGGCCAATGGGCTTCTAGGTAATAGTTCGCGCGGCGCGTGGCCGCGCGCAATTTGCTCAGGATTGCTCTTTTTCCACGTCGGCCATGATCTCGTCGGGGATGTCGAAGTTGGCGTAGACGTTCTGCACGTCGTCGTTCTCTTCCAGCGCCTCCATCAGCGCCAGGACCTTGCGCGATTTGTCGGCGCCCGAGACGGTGACGGTGTTGGCGGGGACCATGGCAAGGGCGGCGGAGACGGTTTCGATTTCCTTGTTCGCCAGAGCGGCCTTGACGGCGGAAAACGCGCCTGTGTCGCAGACGATCTCGAACAGTTCGCCCTCGCTGTTTACGTCGTCGGCACCGGCCTCCAAGGCGATTTGGATCAGCGTCTCTTCGTCGGCCGCCTCGGATGAGACCACGAAGCTGCCCTTGCGATGGAACATCCACGCCACGCAGTTGGACTCGCCCAGCTGCCCGCCTGCCCGCTCGAAGATCTGCCGCAGATGAGGCGCCGTGCGGTTTCGGTTGTCGGTGAGGGTCTCAACGAGAAAGGCCACACCGCCCGGCCCGTATCCCTCGTAGATGACGGATTCGTAGTTCTCGGCGCCCAGCTCGCCCGTGCCCTTTTTGATCGCCTTTTCGATCGTATCGTTGGGCATGTTGGCTGATTTGGCGTCGTCGATGGCGTAGCGGAGTTGCAGGTTCTCCTCGGGGTTCGGCCCTGCGGTCTTGGCTGCGACGATTATCCGCCTGGCGAGCTTGGACCAGACCCGCCCGCGTCTGGCGTCTGTGGTCGCCTTGGCCCGTTTGATCTTTGCCCAGTGCGAATGTCCCGCCATTGATGGGTGTTCCTTTTACTGTTGCTGTTTGTTGTTGTGGTTTTCGTCTTCGGTGTGGATCGGGGCCAGGTCCGGGCGGCGGCGGGCCCGCACGGCGCGGATCTTCTCGTCGGTGACTTGCAGCATCCGCCGGATCTCGGCGGAGGGGCGCTGTTTGTCCGCCCCTGCGTCGATCGCCAGGACCCACATCGCTACGGCCCTTTGCGACCACCCGAGGCGATAGTACGCGTCACCGGCGTGGTCGAAGATCACCGGGTCGATGTCCTGCTCGTCCAGGTCGCGCGTGATCCGCATGAACAGCGCGGCGGCCTGGCGGATACGGCCGGTCTTGTAAAAGACCCAGCCAAGAGAATCCAGGAAGCTTAGCTCATCGGGCCGCTCGGAAAGCGCCTTGCGGATCATCTGCTCGGCCTGGGCGAGCTTGACGCCCTTATCGGCGTAGAAGTACCCGAGATTGTTGCACAGCAGGGGGTCATCTTCGTTGAGCTGATGTGCCTGCTCGGCCGCGTCGATCGCTTGGGCGTCCCGGCCCAGTTCGGACAGTGCGGTCGCCTTGAGGCCCAGCAGCTCGATGCTGTCGGGGTATCCCCGGCGGTACCGGCGGATCTGGCGAAGCGCCTCGGCGGGCTCGCCCCGCAGGAGCGTCAACCGGACGGCCATCTCCTGGGACCATCGCCGAATTTGCTGTTGGACCGGTAATGTGGTCGGGCGGGTCGCCTGCGTGGTCGGTGCGGTGGCGGCGGTGGTCGGCCCCGTTGCCGCACTCGGGCGGGTCGCCTGCGTGGTCGCGGTGCTGGCCGGTTGTGTCGCCGGGGCGGTTGTGGGCGCCGGCGGTGGGGGGGATAACTCCACAGTTACTATCAGGCGGGGCTTATCCAGTCCGTAAGGTACGAGGTCTTTTGGATTATCATCGATGAAATCATCGGCGTGGATGTTCGAGACAGCCCGCAGGAGGGATTTGACCTTTTCCCGGTCAGCCGGGGCGGAGATGGGTGAGTCGATTGACCATTTATCGTCGGTTTTGACGAGTTGGTAATTTTCGTCGCCCCGGACTGCCGCACGCACGGCGTCTTCAGCCTCAAATCGGGCAATATATCTTTGACGGTAAT
>DAOVQV010000204.1 GCA_030628445.1 Phycisphaerae bacterium
GACGCGATTCATCGGCTGGGCCAAGCCCGTACCGGTCAATCCCAACAACCTTCATCCCCACCGGCTCGGTGATGTCATGGTCTCGCTTGCCGGTCCGCTTAGCAACTTGGGGTTGGCGATCATCGCCGGGCTGATCATCCGCCTGATGCTTGTCAGCGTTCCGGAGTCTGCGGATTCGGAACTGCTGCGGATGGGTTATCTGCAACTATTCACCATGCTGTCGCTGAATCTGATGCTGTTCGTATTCAACCTCCTGCCGCTCTGGCCGCTGGACGGACACCACATACTCAGAGAGGCCCTGCCCATCCAGAGCCACGCGGGCTTCATGAGCTGGCAGATGCATTACGGACGAGGCGTGTTAGCTGCGGTCATCCTTGTCCCGCGGATCGCCCCCGCCCTGGGCGGACTGAAGATCTTCGATCCGATCTGGTGGATTCGGTTGAAGGTTCTTGGCACGGCGATACGGGGGTTGGGGATAGAAGGCGTAATACCATTCATCTTTGGGTGAGCTTACGGCCAGCCGGGTCAGCCAAAGGTCACACTCCGGCCGCGGCGCCCGGATCGCTTGGAGGCCCGGTCCAGCAGCTCCAGGTACGTGCAAGTGATCGGCTCTGCGTCTAGACCCAGCCTCCGTCTGACCCGCTCAATCGCCCTTTCGCTTGGGCCCTCGATCTCCACGAAGCACCCGATGATGGGCAGTTCGTCCAGCTCCACGAGGCACCGTCCCAGGCGATACGAGGCCCGGCGTTTTTGAATGGTTCTGCTGGGGCGCATACCGAGGATCTCGATAATCTTGGCGGCCGATTCGGCATCATCGAGGTGGGTCTGGATTTCCTCTCGCGCCTTGGCGGACCCGCCACAGCTGCGCGGGCCCTTGTAGGTCAACAAAGCCCGCATCCGAGGCGTCGCAGCTCGCCCGCGAAGGGACTTAACCCGGCGTATGCGCAGGGCTCGATCGCCCCTGCTGAAGGCCGCGTCCGGTGTGTCATAGAACGTATCGGTCTGCAAGGAAGTCCCAAGGTACTCCGCGCCGGTCGTGCCCAGCGCCCTGCGGACGGCGCGGTGGGCGGAGACCTTGAACTTGACTTCTATCTCACGCGGCATGATGAGCATTGTATCTGCGTGAATCACTCGCGGCCAGTCGCATCCGAGCGGCGAGGCGGGAGGATCATCGGCGGGTTTGGTTGTTTCGGGTCTCCTTACCACCGCGGCCCCAACCGAAGATTCGCAGCGGATAGAACAATCGCGTCGCCACATTGTTGTAAACGTTGTAACTGACGTGACGCATCAGGTCGCGAATCTTGCGTGATCCGGGGTCCGGCATCCGCGCGACCCAGATCAGCGTCAGGATACGAGCGAAGATGGACAGCAGGAACGTCGCGTGCCAGTTGTTCCAGAGGAACGGCCCGACGACGATAGGAGCTTCTTGGAGAAAATGCAGCGAGCCGGCAACAATCCCGCCAGTTATCCCGCCCAGTATCCCGCCGAGGCTGATCAGGACGGCCGAGGCGGCTACGTACTTGCTGCGGCCGTGACCGTCGGCAAAGCCCAGAATAATACTGTTCTGGGCCAGCATGATGGCGCTCCAACCACACCCGCCAACCAGAAGCGAACAGCACATTATCAGCCATGCTCCAACCGGCGCGGTCGGACCAAGGACTTCCCAGCCCGGGGCCCCTACAAGCCCACCCACTGCGGCGGATATCCAGTTCACGCATTCCGTGACAAATCGCGGATTCGGTGTATAGGGCGAAGCGAGGAAATACGGGGCCAGGGAAAAGACGACAAGAGCGCTTCCCAACATTAGCACTGGGCGCCGCCCCCACTGGTCGATCAGCTTACCCCACGCCTTCACAGCCAGCATGGAGACGACCGGTCCGACGACCAGGAACAAGAAGTCAGCGCCCAGTTGGCTGAATCTGAGGCACTCCAGCATCTGCCTCCAGAAGAAAGGCCCAGCGACGGTGAAGTTGAAGGTGATCGTGGCCCCCACAAGCACATACCGGCGGAACATTTTGTCTTTCAGCGGGTCGAGCAGAGCCTGATCGACCACGGATGCGATGTATCTGCCCGCGTAGCCCAGGGCCCCCGTCACGTCCCGCCGCGACGGGGGGCGAGCCATTATAGCGATGGCAGGGGTGCGAAGCCCCTCGCGGGCTGTCGGTACGATCTCTCGCATGCCGCGGAAACACAGGATGTCGATCGTCCCGAAGATGGCGGCAACGGCAAAGACGCCGCAGATCGCCCAAAGCAGCTCAGGTTGATCGGCCGCCGTGACGGGCTTGTTCGTCTGGGCGACATGGTCCAGCCAGATCGCCAGGCCTATGACCACAGGTATTCGAAGAGCTTGGGAAAACCGAGCACGGCTGGCGAAGTAGCGCCCGCGTATCCGCTTGGGGATCAGATCTCCCATCCAGGTCCACCAGGGAGGAGTGGAAAGGGCACACATGAACCAACTGACCGCCAGGACTGCAAGCATAGTCCAGACGGCCCAGCTCGCCGGTAATGACGGGAGGATCGGTAACAGCGCCAAGGCGGGAATGGCTGCTACGGCGAACCACAGCATGCGGTGGATTGTCCCGCAGGTGAGGAACTGCTGTTTTGTAAGGCCGGTTCGCTCGACCAGGATCGCCGCCACGATCTGGCCGAACGTGGCTATGAACGGAACGGCCGAGAGCATCCCGAAATGAAAGTCCTTAAACCCGATCATCCTCCCGAAGATGTTGACGCGGGACCCGGCGATAATGGACATCCAGACGATCCCGAACATCCACGAGACCGTCACCAGCCGTAGCGACCTGCGCAGCTCCGGGCCGCGGACGCTCAGGGCAGGTAAGACTTCGTAGGATTTCTTGCGCCATGACATAATCGGCCACCCAGGTTCAACAGAAACCACAAGGCCCGCAAAACCATCGGGCCTCAAGTCGGCACATTACTCTATGCTAAGCGTACGGCAAGTGAATTCCGCACAGCTTCCCGACAAAACTCGACCGGCCACCGCAGCGATTTTGTCCTTGCTGTGCTGCAAGGCGATTGCTAATATGTTCGGACTTTCGGCGCCTCGGTAAGCAAGAGGCGCCGAGGCGGATCCATTATGAAATACCCGCACAGGATTTCGAAACGCAAACGAGCCCGTAAGCTCGGGTTTCGCGCCCGCATGCGGACGAGCAGCGGCAGGAAGATCATAAATCGCAAGCGCCGCCGGGGGCGAAAAGTTCAAGTGGTCTAGGCCGCGGCCGTAACGAGGGGACGATCACCAACGGGGGGCCATTAAACCGGCCAATTCACAATCAGTATGTCCCCATCTCCCGGCCGCGATCCAGGAAGAACTTGTAGGTCTCATATTCGACCTGGTCGGGGATGCTGTGATCGCTGTGGAGGATGTATCCGCTGTCGGCCATGGCGGCGGGGAGTTTGCGATCGAGCTCAGCGGCGATGGCGTCGCGGTCGTTGGCGACGAGCGTGCGGGCGTCCATCCCGCCACAAAAGGCGATGCGATCGCCGTACTTGCTCTTCAATTCCACCAGGTCCATCCCGGCCTTGGTCTCCATGGCTTGAAGGCAGTCCATCCCGGCGGCGATCAGGTCGGGAATCAACGGCTCGACGAAGCCGCAGGAGTGGACAATCACCGGGAGGCCCTTGGAGTGCACATAGTCGAAAGTCCGCTTATGCGCCGGCCAGACAATCTCCTTATACATAGCCGGGGACATGAACGGCTTTTGCTTAAAGCCCAGGTCCTCCCAGAACC
>DAOVQV010000235.1 GCA_030628445.1 Phycisphaerae bacterium
CGGACGGACCGCCCTTTCGAAGGCGTAAGCAGCGTCCCGGCGCGTGTGATCTGGAGGTCCGCCTCGCCGGCGGGCCCTTCCCACCCGGCCGCGCCGGCCGTCGGCGATTCCCAACCTTCGTCCCGGCCCAGGGGCCGGCGAAAATCGACGTCCATCAGAATCTTCTTACGCATACGGACTTACTCCCTCCCGAGTCCTATCTACCGGCCAGGAGTCTCTTGGTGGTGTTCTCGCCGCCGTTGATTAAGTGCAGAAGCGGTGCCGGGCGGTCCACGCCTGGGACGCAGGTGGGACGCTG
This sequence comes from Phycisphaerae bacterium, assembly GCA_030628445.1. Lineage (GTDB taxonomy): Bacteria > Planctomycetota > Phycisphaerae > SM23-33 > SM23-33 > DAOVQV01. The sequence goes on from DAOVQV010000235.1 coordinate 299, forward strand.
CGACCAGGGAGTTACGCTGAGGACGTTCGTCAGGTCCATCCAGTGCTGCAGGCGGGCAGGCGGTAAGTTCCAGGTCATGTGCAGGTGGTTGGCCGGTGCGTACTGCTTGTACTCCGCCATCGTGGCGTACTTGGGCACGACGAACGTGTGAGGCCAGTTCCAGTTGGAGGTGTTGGCGACGGCGCTGGCGAGCTTGGGGGGCATCTGGACGGTGGCGGCCTCGTCCCAGATCATGCTGAACATCCCGCTGGTCGCTCCGTAGGCCATCCGCCCGGCGATACCGTTAATCCCGCCCGGCGTCATGAACGTCACGCTGTTTCCGCCGCCGGGGAAGTAGGCCGGATCGGCGATCGGCATGGAAACGCAACTCATGCACCGATCCGGCGAGGCGCCAGGCTTGGCAGCCCAGTTGAAGCTCGCCGATCCGCTGTTGTTCCCGTCGACAAACCCGAGCTGGGCCCATAGGTCCTTTGCGGTGAACTTGACCTTCAGCTTCTTGGCGAGGGCCTGGATCTCCCACGGTTCCCATACCTTGCGGAAGTCCATGAACAGCGGCGGATTCCCCGCGGAGACCCAAGTCATAACCAGCATCGTCAACAGCGCCTGGAAGTCCGCCTCCGTGGCGTACGGGACGGCGCGCTTGGGCCCGTTGTGGTCGAAGGTGGAGTTGAACAGGCTTTCCATGGCGTCGGGGACGGGGAGCATGATTCCTCGCCTATCGGAGCCCCACTCCAATTGGTTCATGAATCCGCCGCCGACGGCGTTCAGGTCGGCCATCAGGTCGCGGACAATCAGATACAGCGCCAGCGACTGGTTGAACCGTTCGGAGGCCGCGGCGTCGGGAAGCTCGATCCGCTTTCCTACATTCCGGTCGAACCAGCGGCGCAGTTCCTTCAGCTCCTTGGCGTCGTAGGCGCCCTTGGCGAGCATGTCCGACAGCAGCTTCATGTCCAGTCGCGTCACCTCCAGCCCGAACGTCCGCCGCGTGGGGATCACGTGGGCAAGGGCCGTCTCCATGCCCATCGAGTCGTGACCGAAGACGACAACCCGCTTCCCTCGCAGACCCGCGTATGTCATCGCCGCGTAGCACCAATCGATCAGTGCCTCGCCCGTCGCGTCGGTCATCTTCGGGTGCATCGGCGTATCCGGCCAGGTGCCGACGTTCAGCGCGACCAGCCGGCCCGACTGGGCCAACGCGCCGTTGGCGGCGTGTGCGTAGACTACACCGGGCTTGGGCCCGCTGTTTCCGCAGGTGATGTTGACGGGCGTCTCGGCGGGAAGTTGGCTCAGCAGGCTTATCAGCGTCAGCTGCGGGAACGCCCACGTGTCGGGTGCGCATACGACGGCGTCGACGCCGGCGGCGCGGAACTGGGCGGCGACGATGTCTGCCTGCTTCTCGCCGTCCACCAACACGGGCGAGTAGACGACGCCTACCGGCTCGCCGGAGGGTTCCTTGACGGACTTTGCGATCTCGCCTGCGACCATCTCGACGATGTTGACCGCCCGCTTGCGGGACGCTTCGTCGATTCGCGGATCGCAGGCTGCGCAAACGCCGAACGTGACGGTTTTTGGCTTAGCTGACCTGGCGGCCGGGAGCCGCTTGGGCTTGACGGATTTGCTGAACTTGGCCATGGTGCTATCTCCTATTGGCGGCAAGGAGTATTGACTGTAGACAACTGTGTACAATAGTTGCTGGATCATATCCCCCCGGGGGGGGGTGTACAAGCAGCTCGGGCGGTCCTTTGCTGCCCAAGAGCGCCCGGGAGCGTATAATCGGGCGGATGCCCGAACAACACGACACCTAGATAGGAGACGAACTATGGCCTTTACATTACAGATCGGCGAATCGGCGCCGGATTTCGACCTGCCCGGAGTTGACGGGAACAACTACTCGCCGGGCGATTTCGCGGATGCTAAGATTCTCATCGTTGTTTTCAGCTGCAACCACTGTCCGTACGTGATCGGGTCGGAGGACCGGATGAACGTGTTGCAAACCGAGTATGCGCCCAAGGGCGTCGAGATGATCGCCATAAACTCCAACGAAACGGAAAACCACCCGACGGACACGTTCGAGCATATGGTCAGGCGGGTTGAAGAGAAGGGATTCCAGTTCTCCTACGTCCGCGACGAATCCCAGGACGTAGCCCGCGCATACGGCGCCTTGCGCACCCCGCATTACTTTGTCTTCGACGCCGATCGCAAGCTGGGCTATACCGGCAGGATGGACGACAACCCGCGCGAAGGAGGCAAGGAGACTACACACGAGCTTCGCGACGCGCTGGACGCCATGCTTGAAGGCCGCGAGCCGCCCGTGCCCGTGACGAATCCCCTCGGCTGCAACGTCAAATGGGCCGGTCAGGACGAGCACTGGATCCCGCCGGAGGCATGCGATCTGGTCTAGTCGTCAAGACATCGTACAGGTCGGCCAACGCCGCCGCGATGAAGGTCCTTGCGGATCTTACACGGCGGCGATATTTTTTGTCCCTGCGACAAAGACCCGCCCAAGGAGCAGATTATGACAGCGCAGACACCGACTCGCGACGAGGCCCTGGTCCTGCTGTGCGAATACAACAGCGCCGATAGGACGATAAACCACGCATTCGCCGTCGAGGCGGTGATGCGATACATGGCCCGCAAGACAGGCGACGACGAGGAGCTTTGGGGTGTCGTAGGGCTGATTCACGACCTGGACTACGAGAGATTTCCCGACGCCCACTGCACGAAGACGAAGGAGATTCTGACCGAGCGTGGCTGGCCCCAGCAGCTTATCCGCGCGGCGATCTCGCACGGGTGGGGAATTTGCAGCGACGTCGCTCCGCAGACCCAGATGGAAAAGACGCTCTACGCGATCGACGAGCTGACCGGTCTGGTAGCGGCCGCCGCCTTGGTCCGCCCGTCTAAGTCCGTGAAGGACTTAACGGCCAAATCGGTTAAGAAGAAATGGAAGGACAAGCGATTTGCGGCCGGGGTGAACCGCCAGGTTATCGAAAAAGGCGCCGAGATGCTCGGCGTGGAACTGTCGGAGCTGATCACCGACGTGATTATGGGGATGC
>DAOVQV010000030.1 GCA_030628445.1 Phycisphaerae bacterium
GGAGTGCGGCGTACCGACATGTCTTGCCTTTGCCATGAAGGTAGCAGCAGGCCAGGCTGGACTATCGGAGTGCCCCCGCCTGTCTGAAGAAGCCGCCGCCCAGCTATCCGAGGCATCGGCGCCGCCACAGCGACTGGTGAAGATGGGCCCCGACACCAATTCCATAGAGGTCGGGCAGGAAACCGTTCTGTTTAGACACGATGAGAAGTTTCATCATCCAACGGCCGTGGCGCTGGCGATTTCCGACGCCGCCCAAGATGACGACATTCGCACGTTGTGTTCATCCTACCGATCGCTGCAGTTCACCCGGGTCGGCGAGACCCTTCAGGCGGATATGATCGCCCTTATCAATGATTCCGGCTCGCCGGATAAGATGTTGGCCGCGGCGGAGACGATCTATAACGAACTTGGCGCGCCGATGGTCTTGGTGAGCGAGAAGATCGACTCCCTCGCCGCCGTGGCGAAGGGTCCGTTGTCGGGGACCAGACCCCTGCTGTACTGCAGCTGCGACGCCCCGGCCAAAAAACTCGCCGAACTGGCCAAGTCCACCGCTTCGCCGATCTGTGTCTGCGGCGATCTGCAGTCCACCGCCGACAAGGTCGAAGCGCTGACAGCTCAGGACGTCAAGGATGTTATGATATCACCGGGTGATGTCAGCGCCTCCGAGGCGCTGGCGTTCCTGACGAAGGCCCGCCGAGCGGCGTTGAACAGCAAGTTCCGCCCGCTGGGCTGCCCGGTCCTTACGGTGGCTTGCGGTGATGACGCCACGGCGGCGGCCCTGGACGCCTGCGCGTATGTCTGCAAGTACGCGGGCGTGCTCGTGACGAACGCCTGGGAGCCGTATCTGCTCCTGCCGATCCTGACGGCTCGGCAGAACATCTACACCGACCCGCAAAAGCCCGTGCAGGTCGAGGCGAAACTGTACGACATCGGCGATGTTGCAACCGAAAGCCCTCTGCTGGTAACCACGAATTTCTCGCTGAGCTATTACTCCGTTGAGGCGGAAGTGGAAAGCTCGCGCATTCCCTGCCGTATCCTCGCCGTCGACACCGAAGGGACCAGCGTCCTGACGGCGTGGGCGGCGGATAAATTCAACGCCGAGACGATCACTGCCGCCCTGAAGGGCGCCGAGGCCGATAGCAAAGCCGAACACCATAAAGTCGTGATTCCGGGGCATGTGGCCGTTCTTGCCGCATCACTGGCTGACGAGTCTGGATGGGATGTCCTGGTGGGTCCTAAAGAGGCATCCGGGATCGGGCCGTACCTCAAAAAAGATTGGAAGATCGCTTAGTACTTTGTCCCGCGCCGCCCGTGGCGCGATCTTTCACTTCGCCCCTGGAGAAAGGCTTCATGAAAAAGACATACAAAGTTCTGTTCGACCCTGAGCAGGTGGAGGCGGAAGCACCCTCGGGGACCACCATTCTGTCCGCCGCGGCCAAGGCGGGTGTGTTCGTAAACAGCCTGTGCGGCGGTGACGGTGTTTGCGGGCGCTGCCGCGTTATCGTCCGGAAGGGGAAGACCTCCGGCGGATCGACCGAGTTCTTCACACGCGAAGAGATTCAGCAGGGATACATCCTTGCCTGTCAGGGCCGGATCGAATCGGACCTTGTGGTCGAAATTCCGCCTGAGACTCGTCTGGCCGCCGCGCCTCAGCAAGTTGAAAGCGAAGTGCCGCTTCTGGCCGATCCCAGTAAACTCGCCGGGCGCGGTATCCGCCTGTCGCCTCTGGTTCGAAAGACATACCTGCAGCTATCCCGACCCTCCCTGGACGATAATGTCTCGGACCTCCAGCGCCTGGAGCAGGCACTGGGTGGGGCGATCGACCGCAACAATTTTCAGATGGGGCTGAAGGTCACGCGCCGCCTTCCGCACGTGCTCCGCAAGGCCGACTGGAAAGTCACCGCCGTCACCGGCCACCGCGGGCCTCTTACGGAGATCATCGAGATCGAGGCCGGGGATACGACTAAGCGGAACTTCTGCATTGCGGCCGACATCGGGACCACCACCGTAGTGTGCCACCTGGTGGACCTGCGGGACGGGCAAAGCCTGGGCCGGGCTGCAAGATACAACTCTCAAGTTGCATACGGCGCCGACGTCATACGGCGAATCATCCACGCCACGGAAAGTCCCGAAAACGAAACCGCGCTTCGGGAGGCGATTGTCTCCGACGTAAATGAGCTGATACGCGAATTGACCACGAAGCACCGGCTGAGCACAGGCGACATCTCCGTGATTTCCGCAGCCGGAAACACGACGATGATGCACCTGATGCTGGCGCTGCCCCCCGAGAACATACGCAAGGAGCCCTATACGGGCGCGGCTTACCATCTACCGCCATTCCGCGCCGCCGAGGTGGGCTTGCAGATCAATCCGCGCGGGCTGCTGTACTGCCTCCCCTGCGTGGCCGGGTTTGTCGGTGCGGACATCGTCAGCGGGATTTACGCTTCAGGCCTGGCCCAAAGCGACGAGGTTCGCATGCTGATCGACATCGGGACGAACGGCGAGATCGTCATCGGCAATAAGGAGTTTCTCGTCTGTGCCAGCGCCTCGGCCGGTCCGGCCTTTGAGGGCGCCGAATGCAAGGGCGGGATGCGCGCCACGCGCGGGGCGATAGACCACATCCGCCTGCACGATCCCCAGCGCGTGCTGCACTACTCCACCGTAGGGTCCGTACTGCCGATCGGGATCTGCGGAACGGGATACGTTGACCTGATCGCCGAGATGCTTCGAGTGGATCTGATCGACAAGACCGGACAATTGAAGGAGGGCGTTGCTTCAGATCGGGTTCGCACAGGCGAGTTCGGTGAGTTGGAATACGTGGTTGTTCCGGCTTCCAGGTCCGGGAAGGACGCTGATATCACCATTACCCAAGGCGACATTAACAACATTCTGAGGGCCAAAGGCGCAATCTACGCCGCCGCGTCCGTCCTGCTTAAGGCGCTGAACATGACCTTCGACGACCTTGCCGAGATCATGGTCGCGGGGGCCTTTGGGAACTTCTTGAATGTGGGCAATGCCGTCTTCATCGGGCTGCTCCCGGACATCCCTCGGGACCGCCTGCGATTTGTCGGGAACGCCTCTATCGCCGGGGCGAAGCTCGCGGCGATTTGCACCCACTGCTACGACGAGGTATTCGATGTCGCCGCTCGCACAACGTACTTCGAACTCAGCACGGCGCCGACGTTTATGGATGAATTCGTCTCGGCGTGCTTTTTCCCTCATACGAACGTTCAGCTGTTTCCCCGCGTCATGGGCGAACTTGAACTCGGGAAGGGGGGGTAAGGATGGGCGGGCCGGTCATAGCTTTCAGCGGTAAGGGCGGGGCCGGGAAGACGACGCTTGCGGCGATGGTGCTGCGCCGGCTCGTGGGCAGCGGCGTTAAGCCCGTCCTGGCCGTTGACGCCGACCCGAACTCGACCTTGGGGTTGACCTTGGGGGTGGAGGTATCCGAGACGGTCGCCGACCTGCGCGACAGGATGGGCGAAGCCGCCCAGAAGATCAGCGAAATACCGAAGCAGCGCATGATGGATCAGTGGCTGGGTGAGATTCTGGACGAGCAGGTCGGTTTTGACCTGCTGACAATGGGCCGTCCGGAAGGCCCTAAGTGCTACTGCTACGTCAATGCTCTGCTTCGCAGGTACCTGCGGGAGCTGCGAGGCAGCTACGCCGCCGTTGTGGTGGACTGCGAGGCGGGGATGGAATATCTTTCCCGCCTGACGGTTGATGACGTCGATACGCTGGTCCTGGTCGCCGAGGCCACACCGATCGGGCTGCGAAGCGCCGAGCGCATCGCCAAGCTCGCAGATGCCCTGCCCGTCCGTCTCAAGCAGCGCGTCCTGGCGCTGAACAAGGTCGTTTCCTCGGGCCCGCCTCCCAACGTCCGCCAGGCCGCCCGGGAGATGTCCATTACCGCGATGGTCGATGTCCCGTTCGACGATGACCTCCAAGGGCGTTGTCTGCGTGGCGTGGGAATAGACGCCGACGCCGGCCGAGCCGCAAGGGGCCCAATAGAGGAACTGACCCGTCTGTGCACGGGCCCGACGAATGAACAGATCCAACAGGCGAATCTGAAGGAGTCGATATCGTGAGCAGCATTCCTGACGTGTCGGAAAAGTGGTCCGGTCAGGTCAGCACGGTGGTCATTGGCGCCACGGCCGACGAAGGTGGGACGCGGGGCCGCACCGTCACCATCGGCGGGGCGGGGGCCTTACCTTTCCTCGCCTTCGACGGGGCGATCGGCAACCCGCCGGTTATCGCCGTGGAGGTCTGGGACAGCGGCGGTCAGACCTGGCCCGAACAACTGCGTGACACGTACGGGGATGCACTAGCGGGCCCCGGCGAGTGGGCGAAAAAGGGCGTCGAGTTCGGCGCCGATCTGATCTGCCTGCGCCTCATGGGCGCTCATCCGGATTCGGGCGACCGCTCGGGCGATCAATGCGCCGAGGCGGTCAAGGAGATCCTCGGCGCCGTCGACGTTCCGCTGATCATTTGGGGGTGCGGCGTTGACGAGAAGGACAACGAGATCCTTCCGGCCGTCTCCGCCGCCGCCAAGGGCGAGAATTGCCTGATGGGAACGGCCCGTGAGAAGAATTACCGGACGATCGTCGCCGTGTGCCTGGCCGATAAGCACAAGCTGATCACCGAAAGCCCGCTGGATATCAATATCGCCAAGCAGGTCAATATCCTCTGCGCGGACGCCGGATTTCCGCTGGAAGATACGGTTATCTTCCCGACGACCGGGGCTCTGGGGTACGGGATTGAATACGTCTACAGTATTCAGGAGCGGGGTCGTCTGGCGGGCCTTAGGGGCGATAAGCTGCTTGGTCAGCCCGTCATCTGCGATGTTGGTTTTGAAGCCTGGCGAGCCAAAGAGGCCAAGGCGCCCGCCTTCGATACCGTCACCGACGAGAACCGGCGGCAGTGGGGCCCGATGTGGGAGTCGGCGACGGCGATGGTCCTGCTTCAATCCGGGGCCGAATTGCTGATCATGCGAGACCCGGTCGCCATCGAGAACACCAAGAAAATAATCGAGCGGTTTACACCCTCAGCGACAGCATAGGAAGGGAACAGGAAGATGTACGTTATCGGAGAACGCATCAATGGAATGTTCACGGATGCCAAGGAAGCCATTCGCCAAAAGGACGCCAAGGTAATACAGGATCTTGCCAAGCGGCAAATGGAGGCCGGAGCCTCTGCGCTGGACGTAAACGTAGGCCCGGCCGTCCCCGACGCAAAGGACGCCATGCTGTGGTTGGTTGAGACGATCCGCGCCGTCACGGACGCGCCTCTGGCGATAGATACGGCCAAGTGGGATGTCATGTCTGCCGTCATTCCGAAGGTGCCCGGCGAGAAGATTCTCAATTCGACCAAGGCCGATCCTGAGACAGCCCAGCAGTACGTCGCCCTAGCCGCACAAAACGGCGCGGGTCTGATCGGGCTGACCCTCGACGCGGACGGGGTCCCCGGGAACGCGGAGAAGCGCGTGGAATTGGGCGCCCAGCTGATCACCATCGCCTTGGAAGGCGGCCTGGAGATGGATAAGCTTTTCATCGACCCGGTCATCCTGCCGGTAAATGTGGCCCCGAAGAACCCGGGGCATTGCATGGAGGCGATTTCCCAGCTCAGAGCCTTCGCTGATCCGCCGCCGCACCTCGTGCTGGGCCTGTCGAACGTCTCCCAGCTGTGCAATAACCGCGGTCTGATCAACCGCACGTATTTGGCGATGGCGATGGCTCACGGGCTTGATGCGGCGATCCTGGATCCTATGGACACCGAGCTGATGAACACAGGGATAACGGCCGGGCTGCTCCAAGAGAAAATGATCTACTGCGATTCCTATCTGGAGGCGGCCCGGTACGGAAAGAAGGGCTGATGCCCAGTAAATGCCCAGGACGGATGACGCCGCGCGATCTGGACAGTGTCCTGGTTCCGTGTCCGCAGTGCGGGCGCATTGTGGAGTTCTTTACCGACGAGCCGAAGCGCCGTTGTCGCTGTGGACATTTGCTTCTGCGAGAATCGCTGCCCCGGTGCGCCGATTGGTGTCCGGCCGCGGCCCAGTGCCTGGGCGAGGCGATAGACATACGCGATCTGGAACGTCGCCTCGCCACGATCAAGAACGATCCACGGGCCCGGGCGTGCCTGGCGAGCATACGCCAGTTGCTGGAGAAGAAATCGCGTGACAAGCCCGCCCCGTGAACCTCCGAGCCGTCCGGGTGTGCCCCCGCGGCAGCATAATTTTCAAGTCGCGGCGGGTTTGGCTCTGGAGCGCGTGGGGGCCCAGTCGGCCGATCAGTTGGAATGGCTGGGCGCCCGCCGTGATGCGGATTCCTGGGCCCTGGGCGTCTTGGATGATCTGCTCACCGTTGAACTCACTGACGGGACCGTGCGCACCTCCGGCGGCGAGGTCGTCGGTGGGTGGTGGCAGATCCTGACGCTGCACTATCTGGGTGTTTCGGACCGCCCGCAAGACCAACCGCCAGGCGTGACCTTCGCCGATCTGGCTGGCGCCAGGGCGTACGGGCCGGTCTATCACCAACGCGTGATCGAACGGGTCTGCCGCACGATCGGGCGCGATCGGGACTCCCTCCTGATGGGGGGCGAATCTCTCGGCGCAAAGGTCGCACCGGTCGGCGATCTGGGCCTGGATTTCCGGGTATATCCGCGGGTTGGCGTTCGGCTCATCTGGTATGCGGGAGACGAGGAGTTCGGCCCGTCAGCAAGCTTATTGCTACCGGAGAACATTGAATCGTTCTTCTGTCTTGAAGATGTGGTGGTGCTGTCGGAAAGGCTCATCTCCCGGGTCTCGGGCGGGTCGTTTTGACGGACTGAGGTGAGGATCGTGAGGCCGCTGTACATCGTTGGGACGCAGCGCGACGTCGGTAAGACGACGTTCTGCGTGGGGCTGATCAGCGCTCTTCGCCGGCGCGGGCTGAGCGTCGGTTATGCCAAGCCGTTGGGCCAGCGGGTCACCACCCACGCCGGTAAGCCTATCCACGATGACGCACTGGTGGTCAGTCAGTCCATGCAACTGGGGACCGGCGAAACCGGCGACATGGCCGTGGCGCTGACCAGCGGACGCGTCGAAAAGGAGATTTTCGATCTGCGCGCTCCCGAGCTGGCCGAAAAGGTCACCGCCGTTTACCGCCACCTCCAGGACCGCAACGACGTGGTGCTCGTCGAGGGGATGGGGCACGTGGCGATGGGCTCGTGCATCATGCTTTCGGCTGGGGACGTTGCGCGGCTGCTTGGCGCCAGGTCTCTGCTAATCAGCGGCGGGGGGATCGGCCGGGCCATCGACGACATCAGTCTGTGCGCGACGTTCATGGAAGCGAAAGGCGCGGCGCTGATGGGCGCGGTTATCAATAAGGTCTGGCCGGAGAAGTACACCCGCGTTTGGGATGTGACCTCAAAGGGCCTGGCGAACCTTGGGATCCGCTCATTCGGGTGCGTCCCGTACGAGCAGGTGCTGGCCTCTCCGACCATGCGCCAGGTCACCGACAAGCTTGGTGGCGAGATCCTTTGCGGCGCCGATGCGTTGGAGAATCGTGTCGAGAACGTTATCATCGCGGCGATGGAATCCCACCATATGGTTCCATATCTTAAAGACCGGGCGCTGGTGATCACCCCGGGGGACCGCAGCGACAATATCCTGGCGATTCTCAGCACCTCCCTGCTGGACAAGGACACCAGATCGGCGGTATCGGGAATCGTGCTGACGGGGGGATTTCGCCCTTCCGGCGAGGTGGTATCCCTTCTGGCCCAATCCAAGCTCCCGGCCCTGCTGTGTCGTGAGGATACCTATACGCTGGCGTCACGACTGAAGGATACGGTCTTCAAGCTCACCCCCGACGATAAGGATCGCATCGAGGCCGCCATGGGCCTCGTCACCGAGTACGTGGACATAGATGCCATCTTGGAGGGTCTGCGCGAATAGGGCGAATTCTGTCCCAATGCGGCGAGACCGTTATCAGCTTCAGCGCCGTGGCGGAATTGGCGCCGCTGTAACGATAGATGATAGCGTCGGCCGGGCCTTGTGGGCGCTTTAAGAGGCGGCGGCCTGGGCTAGTTGAGCGCCTAACTGGCGACAGGCGCCCAGCGTCTCGGCGTCCGGGGCGCCCTTCGAGGCGATTGTCTCACCGATTTGGGTTCCGGTCTTGGCGAACAGCCTTTCCATCGGCTCGCGGACCTTCCCTCCTCCGCCGTGAGAGTAGAACAGCCCGTACGGCTTGTCGATGAGCCGATCGGTGCTCGTCTTCTTGGCGATGAACCAGTCGTCAAGGAATACCTTCATTCCCCCGGCGAGGTAACTGTAATAATCCGGCGACCCGAACGCGACGGCGTCGGCGGAGCGGTACATGTCCATGCTTAGACGCTGCTGGTTCGTGTTGACTATTTGCACGTCGGCGCCGGCCTCGGTGGCGCCGGCGGAGACCGCCTCAGCCATCGCCGCCGTATTCCCGTGCTCCTGTGAATGGTAAAGAACGAGGACCGATCCCATGCTGGTTCTCCTTGTTTGTCCGGGGACGGGAAACTTACCCGGCCGGTTTGCATTGCTCAACACAAGCTGGCGAATCACCCTTCCAGGATCTCGATATTCTTCATGTCTCCAATGCGTCCATGGGCCAGGCGAAGGTACTCGATCTCGTTTGGGTCATGCCCCAAAAGCCCACTGCCCACAGTGTCAACCGCTACGGGATCGAACCCGGCCAGTATCACGTTCAGTATCCGCGGGGACCCGGCCAGGTGCATCCCAATCAGCGCCACCGATGCGTCGACGACGCATAAGTCCGGCTTTTTGTATAAACACACGTCCACCACCGATTCGTGAGTCGATGGGGAATGCAGCTTCGATTTGTTCCACGAACCGCTGTAGTACCTCGACGGCGCCAGCCCGAACATGTTCTTCATCGCGATGGTGCTGCTCGTAAAGCTGTGATCCTTCAACACGGGGAGGGAAATGATAAACGCGTCGATGGCGATCTTGGGAAGGTACAGCTGCTTCCAATGAAACGCCTTCGCCTCGTGGAGCCTCACAGCCTTTTCTTCGTTGAAATCAATAAGCCTCATTCCGTACTTGGCCCCCAGGTCCGTGTACCCGTTGTTGTCGAAGGCATCTTTGGTCCGCCCGCTTCCGGAGCCTTCGCCGATGGCGACTTCGGCTTTGCTGTGTTGGGTGCAGTATGTGCAGACGGCCTCGGCGGCTTTTACGTTGGTTGTCACTGGCGGTTTGTCCGCATTGGTGAGATTGGGTTTTATGATAATCAGACCGCTGTGCGGGAGTCGGGCCGCGGCGCCGATCAGGTCCAATGACTTATGAATGCTGGTGCGGTAATCGGTAAAGCTCACCTTCGCCACTACGCTCATGGGGTCATTCGTTCCTTACGCAATTGCAAAACTGTCTTCCGGTTCCCGCGATTGTCTCAGAATAGATCGCCGATGCCAAGAATCTTAACGCCACGCGGGTAGGTTTGGGCATTTGCGCAAAGGGCCTGTCGGGTGTCCAGCTGCTTGGTAGGTGCACGCCGCAAGATCCCCCCGCGGCGCTTCACGAAGCTTCAGGTGCTTTTTTCGACCTCGCCCTTGAGGGCCTCGAAGGCACCCAGCGCCCTCTGGAGGTGCCCTTTCGTATGGGCCGCCGAGATCTGGGCCCGCAGCCTGGCCGTGCCCTCGGGGACCACCGGAAACCCGAACCCCGTAACCAGTACGTCGTGGTCCAGCATCGCCCCAGCCAGTCGAAGCGCTTTGGCGGTATCGCCGACGATGATCGGGACGATCCCGGTGGGCGAGTCGATGGCTTCGTATCCCAGGTTCTTCAGTCCGCTGCGGAAAAAGGCGACGTTCTCCTGTAGATGTGCGACGCGCTTCGGGTCCTTTTTCAGCAGGCGCAGCGCCGCCAGGGCGCCGCCGGCGGTGGCGGGTGGCAGGGCGTTGCTGAAAAGCTGAGGCCGCGAACGCTGCACCATCAGCTCTATGATCGGCGCCTCAGCTGCAATGAACCCCCCGGCCGCTCCGCCCAGTGCCTTCCCCAGCGTGCCCGTGATGATGTCCACGCAGACGTTGAAATGCTCCGGCGTCCCGCGTCCCGTGCGCCCGACGACGCCGTGCGCGTGAGAGTCGTCCACCGCCACCAACGCACCGTGCTCACCGGCCAGCTCGACAATCTCCGGTAGGGGGGCCAGGTCGCCCTCCATGCTGAA
>DAOVQV010000396.1 GCA_030628445.1 Phycisphaerae bacterium
AGCTCGAGCGCCTTGCGCAGGTGGGCCTCGGCCTCGGGCGCCTTCCCCTCTGTCACCAGAATCATCGCCAGGTTCACGCGAGGATAAACATACGTAGGGTCGGACTTGACCGCGCTGGCGAAGAACTCCCTGGCCTTGTCGATCCGCCCCTCGTCGATCTCGTCCAGGCCGAGAATCAGGTACTTGATGTGCTGGACCGCCGGAATGGCGATGCTACCCATCGAATCGTAGGACATGTTGACGAACTCCGGCAGATTGATGGCCCGGTTGGCGGCGGTGGCGTTGGGGATCAGGATCGCCGGGCTGTCGTTGCCGTTTTCGTCGATGTGCGTGAGGAACATCTGCGTGTACGGGGTGTTTGCCTTGGAGGCGAAGACCAACCAACGCCCGTTCGGCGAGAAGCTGTGCCAGGAGTTCATCAGCCGCGTGTTGCACCGCATCTTTCGGGCTTCGCCGCCGCCCACCGGAACGATCCACAGCGTGCTGTCCGGGCGCATCAGCAGCCCGTTGTTACACTGGACGAACACGAGCCACTTGCCGTCCGGCGAGATTTTGGGGAAGGTGTTGCTCATGCCGTTCTTGGAGGCGCCCTCGATCAACATGGGCCTGCCGCCCCGGCCGCCGTTGAACGGCATTCGGTACAGGTCGTACTGAATCTGCACCTCGCCGGCGTCGTTCGGATACATGGGCAGCTTCAGACCTGGCGGGAACGCATCCTTGGCTTGGGCCCGGGAGAAGATCAGGTACTTCCCGTCCGGCGTCCAGACCGGATTGCAATAGACATATTTGGGGTCGTTGGCGCCCGGAAGCGCCTTCATCTGGTCGGTGGCCTTGGAGTAGTAGCCCAGGATGCCGCGCGTCGGGTAGAAGACCTGAAGGAACTTGTAGTCCGGAAAGTTGCGGACGTACACCTCCTCGTTGAGGGTCGTGACGGCGTATCGGCCGTCGGGGGAAATCTGCGACATGAAGCCGATAGTCTTGTGCCCCTTGGGCTTATCCTTGAAAGAGTTCCAGGTGATCACGTCGCTGTGCTCGATGACCATCTGCTTGGCGATGGGAGCGATGGCATAGGTGCCCTTGTCGCCCGTGGGCCCGTCGACGTCCATGGCGAGCGTCTTGCCGTCCGCCG
>DAOVQV010000162.1 GCA_030628445.1 Phycisphaerae bacterium
GGACGTGCACGACGTGACTCAAGTGTCCCCCGCGGCCCAAGTGCTCGACTGCATCCAGATACCGGCCTTCCTGTGCCGCCAGACCGACCTGCTCATCGCCGCCGGGGCGACCGGCCGGGCCGTCAACATAAAAAAGGGCCAGTTCATGGCGCCGTGGGACATGGTCCGCCCCGTTGAGAAGGTCCGCTCCGCCGGGGCCCGCAATGTCCTGCTTACCGAGCGGGGGACGAGCTTCGGGTATAACCGTCTGGTGACGGACTTCCGCGGGATTCCGCAGATGCGCGCCTTCGCGCCCGTGGTCTTCGACGCGACCCACTCGGTCCAGGAACCGGGCTCACTGGGGAACGCCTCGGGTGGCCGGCGCGAGTATGCGCCGCTGCTGGCGGGGGCGGCGATGGCGGCCGGCGCCGACGCGCTGTTTATCGAGACGCACCCCAACCCGGACGCGGCCAGGTCGGACGCCGCCACTCAAATCCCGCTCGATCAGATGGAGCCCATCCTGCGCCGCTGCCTGAGGATATTCCAGGCCGCCCGACAATAAACGCACTCACCGAACACGCCCCACCACGCACTCGCAGCACCACGGGGCCCAGAGTCGAATCGATCAGTACGCCCTTATCGCCCCGGCCGATCGATTGGTGCTGGACTATTCTCCAATATGGGGGATAATAGGTAATTGAACACTTTTTGCGGGGGGCAATGGAGCACGACCATGGGCCAGATCAGCAAATCGAAAGATGCATCCTTCACCGAAATCGAGGATGCACTGAAGCAGCACGACGGGCTATTCCAGGAGATTCTCAAGTACTCGTCCGATGGGATCAACATCTGCCAGACAGACCCACAAGGCGCCAAGCGACGGTTAGTCATGTGCAACGACCGATACGTCCAGATGTCCGGGAGGTCCCGTCAGGAGCTGATCGCGTCGGAGAACCTCGACGAGTTCGTCGAGGATGTGGGGACCCCACCGGAAAGATTCACCACACAGGACCTGGGCAAGGGCAAGGAAGCCAGAGGAATCAGCTCCTGGAAGCGGCCTGACGGGAAGGAGAACTACTACGAATACGTCGGGGCCCTTATCGGGACCGAGGGCGACAAGCTGCTGGTGCTGGGTATCGACCGCGACATCACGCAGCGCATGAAACTCCAGAAGGAGCTGGCCGAGCGTAACGAGCTGCTCGAGAAGACACTGCAAAACTGCTCCGACGGAATCAACGTCGTGGAGGGCGACATCGAGACAAGGGCCAGACGCCTGGTGTTCTGCAACGACCGTTTCGTCGAGATGTCCGGGTATACCCGTCAGCAGCTGATGGCGGCAGAGGACCTCAACAAGCTTGTCCGCAATATCTACAGCCGCGGCCCCGACCAGATTCACGAAATAAAGGAGGGAATCCCGAACGAGGGCCTGGCCTCGTGGAAGCGCCCGGACGGGAAAGAGAACCTCTATGAGTACAGGAGCGCCCTGCTGGGGACCAGAGGCGAGAAGCTGCTGGTGATGGGCGTCGACCGCGACGTTACCGAGCAGACAAAAACCCAGGAAGAACTGCAAAAGACGACCAAGCTGTTCCAGCAGCTGCTGAAGCACTCCACCGACGGGATCTGCCTCGCCGAGTTTGACCCCGTCACGCGGTCCAGGCGGGCCGTCACGTGCAACGACAGGTTCGTCGAGATGACCGGCCGATCTCGCGAGCAGTTGATGGCCACCGAGGACCTTCGCATCTTTGAAGAGACGGTCGAGTATCCGGAGGGATACGTTCAACAAAAGCTTACGTCAGAGAAGGCGGGCAGGGGCATGAGCACCTGGGCCAGGCCCGACGGAAAGCAGAACTATCACGAGTACGTCGCGGCCATCGTCGGCGTCACCGAGGGGAAGTGGCTGGTGATGACCATAGACCGCGACATGACCTCCCGGCGAGAGGCGGAGGAGGCGCTGCGCCAGTCCGAGGAGCGATTTCGCCTGATCGCCGAGACGGTCCAGGACGTCTTTTGGATTACCGACCCCAGCACCACGAAGGTTATTTACATCAGTCCCGCGTTCGAGGACCTTTTCGGGATCCCGGCCGAGCAGGTCTATGAGTCCCAGCGCGCCTTGACGGATTTGATTCATCCCGAGGACCTTCCGCGCCTCCGCGCGGCGCGTGATGAACTCGTCAAGGGCGACCGGCTCGACGCGGAGTTTCGGATTGTCCGGCCCGACGGGACAATCCGCTGGATTCGCGGGACGGGCTCCGCGGTGCGCGACGAGGAAGGGACGCTGCGGCGCATAACGGGCAGCGCCAGAGACATCACCGCTCGCAAAGAGGCCGCAGAAGCGCTTCAAGAACGGAACCGGCTGTTCGAGAGTATCCTGAAGCATTCCACCGACGGGATCAACATCGTCCGGAGGAACGCCAAAACCGGCGCGCTGCGGTTGGTCTTGTGCAACGACCGATATGTCGAGATGTCGGGCCGGACCCGCAAGGAGCTGATGGGCGCCGAGGACCTCAGAGAATTCTTCCGGCCGGTTCAGATCCCTCGGCTTGAGGATATTACCGAGCAACTGCGCCGAGGCCGGCCCACCAGAGGGATAAGCTCATGGACCCGGCCCGACGGGAAGGAAAACCACTTCGAATACGTCGGGTCTCTCATCGGAACCGAAGGCGACGAGCTGGTGACCTTGGGTATCGACCGCGACATCACCGAGCGCGAAAAAATGGAGCAGCATCTCCGCAACGTCGCAAAGATGGAAGCCGTCGGGAAGCTCGCCGGCGGGATAGCACACGACTTCAATAATCAGTTGACCGTGGTCAAGGGCTACTGCGACCTGCTGCTGAAAGACACATCCGCCGAGAAGTCCACCAGAAGCGCTATCCTCGAAATTCTGAACGCCGCAAAGCGGGCCGAGACGCTCACGTCGCAATTGCTCGCCTTCTCCCGAGAGCAGATGCTCCGCCCGGAGGTAATCAACCTCAACACCATACTGAACGCCCTTACCGGGCCGCTGGGACACATGATCAGCGAGGACATCCGCATCTCAATCGTGCTGGGCGAGAATCTCGCCAACGTCAAGGCCGATGCGTCGCAAATCGAGCAGGCGATTATGAACCTGGTGGTCAACGCCTCCGACGCCATGCCCACCGGAGGCGCCCTGACAATCCAAACCGCCAATGCGGACCTAGACGAGGATTTCGTCCGCCAAAACCCCGGCGCATCGGTCGGGGCGCACGTGATGCTCGCCGTCACCGATACCGGCGTGGGGATCGACGACGAGACGGCGAAGCACATATTCGAGCCGTTCTTCACCACAAAGGGCGTCGGCGAAGGCACCGGCCTGGGCCTGTCGATGGTGTACGGCTTCCTCAAACAGTCCGGCGGGTACGTCCAGGTTCAAAGCTCCCCCGGCGAGGGGGCCGCGTTTCGAATCTACCTCCCGCGAATCGACGAGCCGGTAAGGGTCCACGTCGAGGCCCTCGCCTCGCGCCGCCGGCTGAAAGGCTGCGAGACCATACTCGTCGCCGAAGATGAAGACGCAGTCCGCCAGCTCGTGGTAAACGTGCTGAGCCAGTACGGGTATACCGTCCTCCAGGCCGGCAGCGCCAAAGAGGCCCTACCGCTGGGGAAGCACTACGACGGGCCCGTCGACCTGCTGATCGCCGACGTGGTCATGCCCGAAATGAGCGGACCCGACCTGCACAAGGAGCTGTCCAAGGTCAGACCCAACATCAAGAAGCTTTACATCTCCGGATACGCCGAGAAGACGATCGTCGAGCAAAAGAAGCTCACCGTCGGATCGAACCTGCTGACCAAGCCCTTCCGCCCCCAGCAGCTGGCCCAAAAGGTCCGCGACCTGCTCGATAATCGCTAGAGCAGTCAACGATATGGATGTGTCTGTTCCAGGACGAGCGAGGACGAGCCTGGCAAGGAGGGCGAAGCAGGCGATCCCTTTGCATCGTCGATGCAGCACGACGCCGCCAGGCGACGCCGCAGCCGCCCTGGGCGGCACGGACAAGCGTTAACTGCTCTGGAGCGCAATTTCCGCTTCCAGGGCTGCGGCGGGCGGTTTATCTTCTTGGGCGATGCTCGCGTTCGAGATAACAGCAACGGACGGTTCCGCTCGGCGCGGCCGGATGTCCACCCCACACGGCGAGGTCCAAACGCCGGTCTTCTTACCCGTAGGTACGGCCGGTGCGGTCAAGGGAGTCCTCCCCGACCAGTTGACCGCCGCCGGGGTGCAGATGATCCTGGCGAACACGTACCACCTGATGCTCCGCCCGGGCGCAGAGCCCGTCGCCGCACTGGGCGGTATCGGCGCCCTTTCCGGGTGGGACGGACCCATCCTGACCGACAGCGGCGGATA
>DAOVQV010000368.1 GCA_030628445.1 Phycisphaerae bacterium
CTGTGAGCTTCTTGGGCGGCGCGGCGAGCAAGTTGACATCGAATCGCTCGCGCCCGACGACCCGGCGACGATCCGGCTGCTTCAGCGGGCCGATACGGTCGGGTGCAACCAGCTCGAATCGCCAGCCATGAGGAATCTGCTGAAGATGCTGCGACCGGTGGATGTCCGCGACGTGATGAAGGCGCTGGCGTTGATCCGGCCCGGGGCAGCCAGCATCGGCGCCAAGGAAACATTCATCCGCCGGCATCGGGGGCTGCAGCGCCCGGGCGACCACATCCGCCAGGTACGCACCGTCCTTGGCGAGACGTACGGCGTGATGCTGTACGAGGACGACGTGACGCTGGTGGCGGCGGGTATGACGGGCGCGCCGCTGGTGGAGGCGGACAAGTTCCGCCGGGCCGTCCAGAAGGCCCGCAGCGACGCACAGCGTCTCAAATTGACGCGGCAGTTCCTCGCCCGCTGCAAATCCAACGGCGTGGACGTCGAATACGCCAAAAGCATGTGGGTGCAGATGGCGAAGTTCAACGCCTACTCGTTCTGCCGGGCGCACGCGGCCAGCTACGCCGTTCTCGCCTACGCCGGCGCGTATCTAAAGGCCCACCACCCGCTGGAATTCTGGACGGCGGCCCTGAATAACAACCAAAGCATGTACCCGGTGCGCGTCTACGTCGAACAGGCCAAACGAGGTGGAATTCGATTCGCCAGGCCGGATGTCAACCGCTCACATGAGGATTTTACGATCGAGGGCGATGCGATACGCGTCGGACTGCGTTGCATCGAGCAGTTGGGACCAGCCGCCACTGCAGCCATCCTGAAAGCTCGCGACGAAGGACTTTCTAAAGGGGTGAATGACTTTCTTACCGAAACCGCTGGGGAATACGAGGAACGACCTTTTAAAGAGCTCAGTGACTTTCTTACCAGAACCGCTGGGGGATACGAGGAAGCGAGGGCGTTGATCTTGTGCGGTGCGTTCGACTGGACTGGCCGGACCCGCCCGGAGCTGATCGTCGAACTGGAGCTTTTTCGTCACACCCGTCACACCCGCCGACCCGGGCAGCCCGGTCAAAAACATCTGCTTACGGTCAGTTTGAACGTCCCCAAGTTACCCGCCGATTACAGTGCGGATCGCAAATACCGCGACGAAAGACGAATCTTGGGCTTCAGCACGGGTAAGCACATTATGAGCTTATACCGCCCGGACCTGGGCGGGGTGGTGGATACCGACAGCAGGCGGCTTGGCGAGAAGATCGGCGAACGCGTTAAGATCGCCGGGGTTCTGGAGGCTTCTCGGACTACGCGGACACAGGCCGCCAGAACGATGCGATTCCTGACGCTGGACGATGAGTACGGCTTGTTTGAGGTGACGGTTTTCCCCGGCGCCCGCTGCACCGGACGATCCTTGTCCCGCTACGGACCGTATATCGTCACGGGCACCGTCCAGGAGCAATATGACGCGATCACCATCTGGGCCGAGGATATACGCTTCCACGAGCTGCCAAGCCCCTCACGGCGCGCAAAGAAGCAGGTTGAGGCAACCTGATAACCGATGCCGCCTCAACCTGTGTCTTGCTTGCTGTTGGCGCATCCGTCTACGCCACCTCGACAAACGTCGCGCGACCGATCCCCCACGGATCCATCGTGTTGACCGCCTGGAACTCATACCAATGGACCGTGGTGTCCCAGGTATCGTAGATGGCGTACTGGCGCGTAACCAGATCGTAGCCGATCCCGATCACCGAGTGATCGGTTGCCCCGTCACCGTCAGAATCGACACCAAAGTGAAC
>DAOVQV010000257.1 GCA_030628445.1 Phycisphaerae bacterium
CATCGGAAATGAAAGATGCGTCCGGTGAGGTGATTCCGCTGCCCGGCGATATCACAGATGAACAGTTCGTGGACGATTTATTCGGCCGGGTCGAGCGCCGCTTCGGCCGATTGGACATCCTTGTCAATAACGCCGGTATTGCACCGTTTGGACCCGTGGAAACGTTGGCGGTCGATGATGTCCGCAGATGCCTGGAGCTCAACGTTGTCGCGGCGTTCAACTGCATGAGCCATGCTGTGCGTCTAATGAAGGCCACCGGCGACACGGGCAAGATCATCAATATTGGCTCCGTGCGTTCGCACTGGACGGAAGCCGGAGACGGCGGGGCCTACAACGCCAGCAAGGCCGGTCTGCGTTCAATGACCGAATCCGTGGCGCGTCAGCTCCATGGTTCGGGTTCCCGGATCGCCGTCAGCCTCGTATGCCCGGGCGTTGTCGATACCACACTGACGAATCCAAAACGTGAAGACGCCACCGGCTGGCTGCGGCCGAAGGACATAGCACGGTCCGTGTTGCATGTCGCCACGGCGCCGCCGGACGTGAACGTCTTCGACGTCGTCGTAATTCCGATGGCCCAGCAACCATGGTGATATGAATATGAGCGACAACAAAACAACCACAGTTCTCGTTACCGGCGCATCCGGGCACCTCGGCAGTCACCTTGCGGGGATACTCGTGCGGGACGGCTTTCAGCTGCGCGGCCTGGACATGGCGCCGCCTGCTGCGCCGTTGCCCGACGAGTGCGCATTCACCCGGGCCGATCTTTCGGATCGCCAGTCACTGCGCGAAGCGCTACGGGGCGTGGATGTCATCGTGCACACGGCCTCTTTGCATCCGTGGAAGACATACACGGACGATCAGTACCTTGACGCTAACGTCAAAGGCACATGGAGCCTGTATGCACTAGCAACCGAAATGGGCATCAGCAGCATTGTGCTGACCAGCAGCATTGCCGCGATAGGCTACGGCCCTATTCTGATGGACCAATGGCCCGTGGGGGAGGACGCCCTTTTCCCACTGAGCGATCTTTACAGCTACACGAAGCACACGCAGGAAACGATCGCCCGGATGTATGCCGATGCCGGGAAGGTACGCACCTTTGCGTTGCGCCCACCGGCCTTCATGCCGAGAGCTGAACTGGACACGTGCCTCGCCATGACCGGGCCATTCTGCGTTGTCGATGATATCGCTTCAGCACATGTGGCAGCAGTGCGCGTCATGTGCGGCAGGGAAAAGCCCGGCGGCCAGGTGGGATCGTTCGAAGCTTTCAATACCGTCAACCGCCTGCCCTATACGGCCGCAATGTGTCGCAAAGTCGACGGTGACCCGAAGCGGCTGGCCCAGCGATGCTGGCCCGACGCATACGAATGGCTTCTCGACATGGGGTTTACGGGACAGGGAATAAATGCGGCGTATGACATTTCGAAGGCAAGGCGTGTCTTGGGCTGGCAGCCGGCTTTCAACTTCGAAGAAGCCTACGCCGCCCTGGCCTCGCAGCGATCATCACGCGAGTCGGCCCTTGCCGGGAGGCACGATGCGAAAAGACCGAACAACGATGACGCCCAGTCGGTTTGACGTAAGAGCCAACGACGTTTCCGGCGAGGGCGCGGCCATCATCAAGCCCTGGAAGCCCTTTGCCCTCGATCCGGACTATGCCGGCGCGTGGATTGTCGCCGGAGATATTGATGGCGACGGCCACGTTGAGATTGTCAGTGCAAAGAATGTCGACGTGGACGGCGTTCATTACACTAGCTCCGTCGTGCCTCACCGGCTGGATGGCAGCGTTTTCTGGCGATCGGGCGATCCCACCGAGGGGCGCAATCTGCGTTTGACGGCCACGTTCGACCATGCCGAGAAGGTGTCGGGCACCGGCGGCCGGCCGTTGCGGTCAATAGATGCACACGGGAGACACTTGAGATGTCCAAGGCACGAAAGCTTTCCTCGTCCGTCAAGCCACACAAACATCCCCCCGTGACCTTCGGCGTATGCGCCACCTGCGGTCCTCGTCTGGACAAAGCATCGCGCGGCCCCGACGGCCTCATCCACGATGTGGTCAAGCGGCTCTGAGCAGCATAGGGCGCAGAAGGACGATACGCCCCCGGGAACGATCTGGTCTTGCTGGGCGTGGCTGTGGCGGTTAGCATGTATCCAACAGCGAGGGCGTCCACATCGGGCGGCCGCCGGTCGCGTAGCATGAAGACGAATTGAAACGGGGAAGACAATGACACCTACATCGATCGAGACCGAACGCGTTCAAGCCAGGCGATCCCGCCTGCGTATGGTTTGCCCGGCGTATCCTGCATTCAACATCTACTCTGGCCCGGCCAAGCGTATGACCGCCCTGGGCCCTGTGTGCGTCGCAACCGCCGTCAACGACGTCGCCGGATGGGACGCCGAGATCATCGACGAAAACAACTACTGGCGCGGGCCCAGGGACACCGACGGCAGGCCGGACCACGCCGCCCTTCAGCGGGGCAGGCCCGCCGACGTGGTGGGCCTGTACGGCGGGCTGACCAGCACGATCCCGCGGCTGTTCGAGATCGCGCAGGTGTACAAGTCCCTGGGCGTGCGCACCATCGCGGGCGGCCAGCATTTCGTCGAGGAGAACATCGCCCAGCCCCTGCACAACGGTGTGGACGTCGTGGTCATAGGCGAGGGCGAGAAAACCATTGCCGAGCTGCTGGCATGCTTCGATACCGACGGGGACCTCTCGGCCGTCAAGGGCATCGCGTTTCTCAAGGACGGCAAGG
Organism: Phycisphaerae bacterium; assembly: GCA_030628445.1. GTDB lineage: Bacteria > Planctomycetota > Phycisphaerae > SM23-33 > SM23-33 > DAOVQV01. Next base: position 2,751 of record DAOVQV010000257.1, read on the forward strand.
CAGTGCGGACGCCCCCCCGAGAGCTGCTGACCGACTTCGACGAGCTGCCCATACCCGATTACTCGCTCCTTCGCCATGCCCGGATGAAGTACTACTCGGTCTCCGGCATCCGCGGCTGCGCGATGCACTGTGAGTTCTGCACGGTAAAGGCCAAGCCGCGGTTCGCCACCCCCGAGCGCATGATGGAGCAGTTCGCATCGGTCTACGAGAAATGGGGCGGGAGGGTCTTCTTCATCGTCGATGACCTGTTCGGTCAGAATCGCAGCGACACCCTCCGCCTTTGTCAAATGCTGGCCCGCTATCAGAAACAGATAGGCAAGCGCTTCG
>DAOVQV010000252.1 GCA_030628445.1 Phycisphaerae bacterium
ATCAACCGCCCGTCCAGCAAGGTCTGCTCGTAGTACAGTTCCGTCAGGTCGATGGAGCGGCACCCGCCGGCGTCGCCGTTGACGCCGAAGATGCTCCCCACAGATGCTTCCTTGGGATCGGAAGCGTCAAGCCCGTCGGAGAAACTGCCCTCTGCGTGTGCGTAGAGGCGGGCCCCCGCGAGGCCCAGCAGCTTTTGAAGGTCAAATTCGGCCTCCAGGTCGTAGCTGCCGGTGTACCTTCCGGCGTGTCGCCCTGTCGCGACACCACGGCGGGTGTTGATCTGGTAGATCTGGGTTACGGACAGGCTGATGGTGATTCCGCTGTCGGTCAACTGGTTACCCAAACCAAACCAGTTATCCGTCAACGTATCTTGGGCCCATGGGCCTTCGGCCAGTCCCGCAGATGCCCAAACCGCAACCACAAGCATTACCGCAACCGATCTTCGCATAGTCCATCCCAGCATTTCTTCGCTCCTTCCGTTTGTTATCTGCCCGTGAACCGCACAACTTGGCGGTATTACGAAAGTATAAAAAGATAATACCGGCGTGTTTTGCGATAAGGAAGGAAAAATCTTCCGGACGGGAGAAAATACTGCACCGGTGCGGCTCGGGCGGTCCTGGGTCGGGAAGGGATGGGAACCGCGATGCGCCCGGACCTCCCTGTTGCGGGTCTCATTGCGTCTGTAAGCTAGCGTTCCGTCCCGGCGAACCCGAGGTACTCATCCAGCCAGTAATCCGTCCGCAGGACGCCCTTGCGCTGGGCAAGTGCAAGGCGCTGGGCGCGGTGCTGGGCGACGGCGAACAGTGCGTGGCCCAGGCGCGTGAAGATCCCGTCATTGTCCTGTCCGGTGTGGCGGTGAAGTACCTTGCAGTACGCCGGCGCATAGCGTCGGGGCAGTTCATCTTCAAGCGAGACGATAGCCTGTGCGCTTCCCGGGTCGCCTTGTCGGGCGGCCCGGCCGTAGAGCTGGCGGTCTATGCGCCTGGCCTCGTGTCGCTCGGTGGCGATAACGTGCAGCCCGCCAAGGTCGGCGACGCCCCGCCCGAGCTTGATGTCCGTCCCGCGACCGGCCATGTTCGTGGCGACGGTGATGTGTCCCCTCCCCCCTGCTGCTGCGGTGATCTGCGCCTCTTTGGAAAGGTAAACGGCGTTGAGCACGTCATGGTCGAGCTGCTCGGCGCTGAGCATCGCGCTTACATGCTCGCTTGCGCCGACGCTGCGCGTTCCGATAAGCAGCGGGCGGCCGGTCTCGTGGATGCGGCGGATCTCCTCGACGATCGTCCGCCACTTCTCTTGTTCGCTGGGAAGGACGCGGTCCGGGAGGTGTTCTCTGACACAAGGGCGGTTGGTTGGGACAACTACCACCGGTAAGTGATAGATCTGCCAAAACTCGCGCCACGCCTCGGCGGCCGTGCCCGTCATTCCCGCCAACTTGCGGTACATGCGGAAGAATCGCTGAAAGCTGATGCGGGCGTACGTGTCCTTGGGCGGGTTGACCGTGATCTCTTCTTTGGCCTCGACGGCCTGGTGGAGCCCGTCGCGCCACTCGCGGTCGGGCATGGGTCGCCCGGTGAATTCATCGACGATGACGACCTTCCCGTCATCGACGAGGTATTGCTTCCCGTGTCGGTAGAACTGTCTAGCCGTCAACGCCTGTGTGACACGTTCCTCGCGCCACCGTGCGCTGCCCCACCGGCCGCCCAGCGACTCGGCCAATTCTTCCAGCAGCTGCTTCCCGGAGGCGGTCAGGTCCACTTCCCGGTATCTTTCGTCGACGCGATAGTGCTGGGGGGTTTGGAGCTTTCCGGCCAGTTTGGTTCCCTGCTGGAACGCTTCGACCTGCTCGGGGTTTGGCGCCTCCCCGGAGATGATCAGCGGCGTGACGGCTTCGTCGATCAGGATCGAGTCCGCTTCATCCACGATGGCGTAGTTGAGCCCTCGCATCACGACCCTGGCGGTCCCTCGGCCGTTGACGATCTTGGCCAGCAGCGCCGAGGAGAGGTCCTTGATCCGCCCCAGCGCCAGGCGGTCTCTCAGGAAGTCGGCCGCCACCTCCTTGTTCGTGCAATAGGTAATGTCGGCTTGATAGGCCTGGCGGCGATCGTTCGGGTCCATGCCCTGCTCGATGTGCGCCACGCGCAGCCCGCAGAACTTGTAGATCGGGCCCATCCATTCGGCGTCTCGCTTGGCGAGGAAGTCGTTGAACGTCACGATGTGGACACCCCGGCCTGACCACCCGCCGACCGTTGCAGGCATGGTGGCCGTTAGCGTCTTGCCCTCGCCCGTGGCCATCTCGACCACGCACCCGTCGTGGATGGCCAACCCCCCCGCGACCTGAACGGCGAAGTGTCTTTGGCCCAATTGGCGATGGGAGACCTCGCGGACCAGCGCAAAGGCGCTGATTACATCCTCGCCCGTGTGTCGGCCGCGGCGGAAGGTCTCACCGAACGTTTGGGCTTGTTCGCGCAGCGTGGCGTCGGTTATCTCGGCGAAGTGCTTCTCGAGTGCGACGACGCGATCGGCCCGTTTGAGGAAGATTCGTCTGCGCGGTACGAGCCGCCCGGCGTATGCGACCGCGCGGTCCCATGCGGCGTCGAGGCCACGGGGGATCTGCTTGCCCGCAGTGCGATAGGACAACATGCGCCAGGTTGTGCTCGGGATGGAGGACATATCAGATGCGGAACCTGCGCTGGATGAGCTGAAGGATCGATCGCCACCACTGTGCCAGCAGCGGCTTGTCGCGGCACTGGAGGCGGATGATGACGCGCTGTCCGGGCAGGAGGCGCTGGCGGGTGACGACCGGTCTGATGCGAAGCTCGAAGAATCTCTCGGCCGCCTTCGTTCCGCGCTGATCGTCGGGGGAAGTGCGGACCGTTCCGCCCGCGGCGTAACCCAGCGCCGCCGATGGTAGTTGGTCCTTACCGGCGGGCAGGATCACGGCGTCCGTCCCGGTCAGCTGTATGTCGGGTCGGTTCTTCACGCGAATCTGGATTTTCTTGGTGCCTTCGGCGATGAGGATGGCGGCTATTTCCTGTCCGGCGACGGCACGGATGAGGACATCGTCGAGGGAGGCGACCAGACCGACTCGATCGCCGCGCCGCAGGTATGCTCCGGGC
>DAOVQV010000060.1 GCA_030628445.1 Phycisphaerae bacterium
CCGTGCGAATAGGCAAATGATCTATCGCCGCCGCAGCGGGCGTACCAATCGCCCAGGAACCGCCGGTTGGCCCTTGGAGATGGCGCCGGTGAACGGTTAAACTAACAATCCGGCGCGCATGGAGCCGGTAAGCTCCTGCGTGCGTGATCTTAAGAAGTCTTGATCGTATCAGGAAGGATTCAGATGACTACACGTCGCAAGCAGCGGTTGGGTTACAAGTACTATTTCCTAAGCGGGACGCAGGAGGTTCGCTACGACCTTGGCTCTGCATCTCTGCTGGCGGGGTCCAAGGCGGTGGTCGGCGCATCCCAGTCGTACAAGATCGTCTACACCGTGGGGAAGGTCCCGATCCAAGCCGGCGGTGCGGTGCGGTTCGCGATTCCGCTGCCGTTCAGCCCCCCCCAGCTCGACGCCCCACGAGCGGCCGGATACTGCAAAGCAAGCTGCTCGCCCAGTGGTGTTGAGCTGTCGCTATCGGTTAACAACAGCCCGTTCACCGGCTTCAACGCCACCGACGGGCACTGCGGGGCATACGCCCGCAGCGTGTTCGTCCGCGTCGGGGGGGGCCGGTTGAAGCAGGGCGATACTATCACGCTTCACTACAGCCGAGCTAAGGCGTCCATGTGGTCCGGGCTGTTCGATTTCGCCGTGTTCGTCGATCCGGACGGGAAGCGCCGCGCGAAGAACTCCGGGTATTACGTTGTGGCTGGTTTTCCCAGGGTCTTCGTCGAACCGAGGCGCGCCGAGCATTTTGTGGTGTATCTGGGGTCCAACCTGGGCAGATCAAACCGTCTCACTGCCGTGGCGCGCGATGAGTTGGACAACTTCGACTGCAACTACGCGGGTAAGAAAAGGGCCTACCCGGGCGATATTGCGCTGCGCTTCAAAAGCGGCGTTGCCGAGGCGAGGATCCCTTCCGGTAAGTGTGATGTGCTGAGGGTAAAGCTCGCCGGGGATATCTCCAACCCCGCCGTCAAGCCGGGCAAATACAATATCTACTGGGGCGACTTGCACACGCACAGCCTGCTGTACGACGGAATCGGTACGCCCGCGGAGGTCTACACGCACGGGCGGGACGTGACACGCCTGGACTTCCAGTCGGTCTCCGAGCATTCGTTCTACGACCCGTCGATGTGGAAGTACGTGCTGGAAGCGGCCGACGCATTCAACGAACCGGGTAAGTTCGTCACCTACGTCGGGTACGAGGCCAGGACGTCGGACTTCGGCGACATCAATTTCTATTTCGGCGGCTCGTCAGCGCCCCAGCCGCCTGCGACGAAGTTTGCAGGCAGCTACAACACCTACCCGCTGCGGAGGTACATCAACTCACTTAAGGGCTCGGCGGCACTGGTGATACCTCATAATCACGCCAAGCCTTCGATCAATTATCCGGTGAAATTCCAGGCTGCCTGTATCCCGCTGGTCGAGATCTACTCGCAGTGGGGCAACTTCGAAAAACCGCACCGTCCGTTCACTCTGACCGGAAGGGAGACGGTCTCGCCACCGCAGGCGGTGGTCAATAGTCTGCTTGCGGGCCTGCGGTTCGGGCTTACGGGCGGCAGCGACAACCACTCTTGCCATCCCGGGTATGGACGGCACATGCGGGCCAACGAGACCTTCCACGGCGGGCTGACGGGCGTCTATGCCAAGCAGCGCACGCGAAGGTCGATATGGGACGCACTGGTCCGCCGGCGGTGCTTCGCGACGACGGGATCCCGCATGATCATTGATTTTGACGTCAGCGGCGTGGCGATGGGCCAGCAGCGGGCCGGCGCGCCGCGGCAGCGGGAAGTCCGCGCGACCGTCAACGCCCAGGGCCCGCTAAAGAGGATCGTCGTTGTGCGGAACGGCCGCGAGGTCAAGAGCGTCGATTGCGGTGGGAAGTGGGATTATCAGTTGGAATGGACCGACCGGACGCCACCGGAGAAGCTCAGGGTGGGGCGGACCAAATATACGCGCGGGCCCTTCATGTTTTATTACATCCGCGTCGAGCAGCAAGACGCCCAGCTCGGGTGGGCCTCGCCCGTCTGGTTTGATAAGTAGCGCCGGGCAGATGCACCAGCTTGGCGGCGGGGTTATTTGTCATTTGTCGAGCGGTTTGACCGTTACGGTCCACCCCAGCGGGCGGGGCATCTCGAAAAGGGCGTCCTTGAGCTTCTCATTGCTGCGGACGTCCTTGAAGTTAACCGTGGTGATGTTCTTGCTGCGGTCGTGGCTGATTGTCCGAACGGGCAGGTGCGTCGCCGCATCCACCCACATCCCCAACCACACGAAGCCCAGGTCCTTGCGGAAGCGAGGCCGGGTCGTCAGATTCAGGTATACGGTCCCGGCCGGTTCGCCTTTGGCGGCGTCTCGTCCCACCGCCTCGAAGTGCTTCAGTATGTAGTCGCGCTTCTGACCGAACGGTATGGGAAACGGGCCCTTACCGACGCGCAGCGGCTCGATCTTCTGTCCCTTGGCTGCGATTTGATAGCGTGTCATCTGCCTGGTCTTGTGGACCGCGTGTGTCAACCAAGTCCCGTCGAACGCCCAGTCGATCCTGGCGCGCTTCTTTGGGCCGCGGGGGTGACTAAGCGTATCGAAATGGACTCTAAACTTCGCGGGCTTGGTTTTGGTGCTCCTGCTGAAGGCGACCCACCCCTCGCGCTGCTCGCTGTCGCCCAGCGTGGGGTTCTCGACTTTGTAGGTGACGTTGGCGCGGATGGTCTTGTGTTTTTCGCCGGCCGCCTCGAGGTCTTCCAGCAGGCGCATGGTAAACGCCGACGCGCGTTGCGAGCTCGGCTCGGCGGGTGCGGTTGGGGGGGTCGGTTGGGTTTGTGGGCGGTTGGTCTGCTCGGCGGCGGCGCACCCGGTAAGACAGGTAAATACGCCCAGCACAACCGCCGTGACCATTAGCCGCTTACCTCGTATCCGGCGAGATCTTCTCGACTTATGCATTTGTGTCTTCCTTTACCACTGGTGTGGCGAAATGCTCTCGGAGCCTTCTTGCAGCTACCGGACCGAGCCGGCCGATTCCTAAGACCCCCGCCAGACCCAGCAGGACCGCTGGGGCGACCCAACTCAGATTCCAGTAGTATGTGACGAACGCAATAGTCCCGTAGCGGACGAATCGGCCGATGAAGTTCGCCGCGGCGAACGGGACGCGGGGATAGCGGAACGTGGTCGCCAGCATGCGAATTACGTCCACCGGAATGGGAATGAGGTTGAAAGTTACCAGGATCAGAAACGGCGCGGTGGCGAACCACTTGGCGGCCGCCCGGTAGGTCCGCGACTTGCGGACGCGCGAGACGTGCTGCGACCGCAGCATCCACGTGAAAAGGTGATAGTCGTTCAGGTTCGCCACGGTCGATCCGACGGCGCCGACGGTAGCCACAAGCAGCGTCGTCGTCCAAGGCCCCGCCCCCACGGCGGCCTCTCGCGTCGCGACCGCCGAGACGATCCATCCCGTCGGTAGCGGGAGGAACGTGCAGCACAGCGAAGCGTAGATACCCAGCCCAAGCAGCTTAAGTTCCGTCCCGGCCGCGGTGAAGGTTGGTACGAACTCGTATCGCCAATCCCGCCAGGCCCAGGCGTCGCGCATACCCACTATCACCAGCACCGCGCAGGCAGCCGCCAGCGCCGTTCCGTATGCGGCGAACCATCGGCGCACAGAGACCCGATCGGGCAGGCGGGCCTTAAGAAGGGCCTGTTTAAACGTTTGTATCGACGATCTTTCCATCTGCCATACGCACGATGCGGTCAGCGGTCTCGGCCGCGGTCGCCGAGTGTGTTACCATCACGATCGTTTGGGTCTCCTGGCGGTTGACTTGGCGCAAAAGCTCCAGCAGCCGCTTGGCGTTATCGGAGTCTAGGTTCCCGGTGGGCTCATCGGCAAGGATAAGCTCGGGGTTGTGTGCCAGCGCCCTGGCCACGGCGAGCCGTTGCTGCTGACCCATTGACATTTGGGCGGGCTTGCGGCGAGCCAGGTCCGCCAGGTGAAGCTGATCGAGGACCTGTTCGGCCCGGCCGTCCATCTCAAGACCGCGGACCCGCAGCGAGATTCGTATATTGTCGGCCGCGTTCAGCACGCCCAGCAGGTTGAACCGCTGGAAGACGAAACCTATGTGCCTCCGCCGCAGCAACGTGCGAGACGGCTCGTCGTCGGGGACCTCCCGGGAATCCAGGACGATCCGCCCTTCGTCGGGCCCGGTCATCAAGCCCAGCACGTGCAGCAGCGTGCTCTTTCCGCACCCGCTGGGCCCCATGATCGCCAGGAACTCGCCCCGCCGCACCGTCAAGTCCAAGCTCCGCAGCACGTGCACCTTCGCCGCGCCGCGGCCGAGCGACTTATGTAAGTCCCTGGCGAGCAGGATGTTCTTGTTTTTACTTTCGCTCATGGGCTCGCCTGTCGCTACTCCCACGCCAGGGCCTCGACCATATCAACGCGCGTGGCTTCCCACCCCGGATACAATCCGCTTATCAGTGCGCCGACGGCCCCCGCGGCCATGGCGATTACAATCCATTCGAAGGTTATGCTCACGGTGAGCAGCGGTCTGGCGGCCTCGATCGCCCAGGCGGCGCCGAAGCTTCCCGCCACGCCGATGAACGCACCACCGGCCGTCAGCATCGCAGATTCCGTCAGCACCTGGCGGAGGATAAACCCGTTCGAGGCGCCGCAGGATCTCAGGATCGCGATATCCCGCTGCCTCTGGAGCACCATTGTATGCAGCGTGATCATGATGAACAGGAACGCCACGATCAGCGTTATTGCGTTGACCGCATCGACGTACCGGAACATGACGGCGAATTTCTGCTCGAGCATCCGGCGGTATTGACTCAGCGGGGCCATCTGCAGGCCCGCCGTTCGCAGCTTTGGGATGGCGCCAGCCGGGTCCGCTGGGGCGGTGAGCTTGATGAACATGAGTGTGCTTTTGGTGATGTCGGCGCCTCCGAAGAGGAACTGGGCACACCGGCGCGGGATGTATGCCCTTGCCATCCCGCCAACCGGGGTGACCCCGACGATCTTCCATTCATGATTGGCGGCCGTGACGGTATCACCGACCGCGTAGGAGCCCGCGGCGGCCAGGCGGGAATCGATGACAAGCTCCAGGCCGCAATGGTCGGGATCGGCCAGCTCGGCGGGCGTTATATCGATCACCTCGTCGCTGTTCTCGACGTCGCCGCCCAGCCGCTGCTGGATCCAGGCGGAGAATCTGCCCTGCGGGTCGAACAACCTGCCCCTCTCTATCCCTCGCCCGCCGGTAAGCACTTCCCAATCCCGCGGATCCACGCCGGCGACCATGTGGTCCTGCCCTGCCAGCTTCATCTGCCACAGGAAGACCGGCACGACGTTCTCGACGGCCTCGCCGCCGGTTTCGCTGATCTTGGCGGCGTATCGATCGGACAGCGCCACACCGGCCAGCGTGGTTATGTTCTCGCCCCAGATGTCCGGATAGGCGATCAGATCGGCGTCGACGGACTCCCACCGGTCGGCAACCTCGGCGAGCGACCCGCGAGCGAGGCCCGAGAGCGTCACAAGCATGCAAATCCCGATTCCGATTCCCAGCGCAGAAAGCACGCTGCGGAGCTTGTGGTGCAGAATGTTGGCCAGCGGGAGGTAACCCATCTAAATCCCTAGTATCTTTTGAAGCTCCTGAAGGTGTTCGATGACGTAATCGGCCTGGTCGGCGTAGTCGGGCCTTTGGGCGCCCGGGGTGCGCAGAAGCAGGATGCTGACGGCCCCGGCGGCGTTGGCGGCGGTGATGTCATAATGGAAATCGCCTACGCAAGCGGTGCGGGCCGGGTCGATCCCCAGGGCCCGGGTAGGCCGCAGAATCCCGTCCGGTTCGGGCTTTATCGGGCCGTCCTCGCGCGACCAGCTCAGGTCGAATTCCAATTGGCCGAAACGCTGCAGGACGATCTGGACGGCTTCTTGGGTGTTGCGGGTCAGAAGCGCGGTCTTGAGGCCCGCGCGGCGGATCGCCTGGGAAAGCTCAGCGGCGCCGGGCGTGAGCTTTGCTTCTCTTGCAGCGGACAGCTCGCGGGTAAGCAGATACTGGTGGGCCTTTTGACGGGCTGGGTCGGGCATGGCCTCTATGGACTCCAGTATTCCGCACCTGGGGTCGATACCCAGCTCAGCCCGGATCGCTGCAAAGTCGATCAACGGCTCGATGAGAGTCCCGTCCATATCGAAGATGACCCCGTCGAATCGTCGTATCTGTCCGGTGCTTTCCATATCGCTAATTAAAACCCGACAGGGCCTCCATGCCAAATACAATACACTTTTGCTGGACGATTCCCGCCCGCCCCGTCGCCTCTGTGGGCTGAAGGGGTAGCTTGATTCGCGTCGTGATTGTCTTCATAATCATGTGGTTGCGGTAGGTTACCATGGAAACACGCGTTGTAAGAGCCAAGACAACCCGAGCAGTTGCCAAGGCGGCCGGCGAAGGCGCCCGTGCGCTGAAGGAAGGTCTAGTTGTCGGATTTCCCACGGAGACGGTCTACGGGGTCGGGGTGATTGCGACCGACCCGCAGGCCCTTGCGAGGCTGCGTCAGCTGAAGTCGCGCCCCAAAGACCCCTTCAGCGTGCACCTGGGTCGGCCCGAAGATGCGCAGCGCTATGTCCGCGACGTTCCGAGCGAGGCTAGGCGGCTGATCGAACGTGCCTGGCCTGGCCCAGTCACGATGCTTCTGGAGGTGGGCGGAGAGCTGGCTGACCCGAAGCTCCGCAAGGCCGGACTGTACCGCATCCTTTGTGCCGACGACGTAATCGCCCTGCGGGCACCGGAGGGACCCGCTGCCCAGGCGATGCTGTCTGCCGTTGACGTCCCCGTCCTTGCCACCAGCGCTAATCTTACCGGTTCCGCCTCGCCCAGAACGGCTCACGACGCCATGGGCGCCTTGGGGGACGAAATAGACTTCATGATCGACACCGGCCCGACTCGCTACGGTGCCGACAGCACGATCGTTCGGTTCGGTTCGGACGGGTGGAAGATAGTCCGGCCCGGCGTCTATGATGCGCGCGGGATACGGGAGTTGCTGGCCCGCAGAATTCTGTTTGTTTGTACCGGCAATACGTGCCGAAGCCCGATGGCCGTTGGCTTGGCCGAGAGGGTACTGGCTGAGCAGATGGGCTGTGAAATCTGTCAGCTCGCCCAGAAGGGCGTCCAGGTGCTTTCGGCCGGTGTTTTCGCCGCCGACGGGCTGAAACCAACTCCCGAAGCTCTCAACGCCGCCAAAGCCCTGGGCGCCGATATCTCCGGACACCGCAGCCAAAAACTGACTGTCGAGTTGATAAATGGCGCAGATATGGTATTTTGCATGACGGATTTCCAGTTGGTGGAGATCCGCCAGGTTGCTCCGGGCGCTGCTGGGAAGGTCCGCCGATTCGATCCGGCCGGTGATATACCCGACCCGATGGGCTCCGGTGTGAGTGTATATCGCCAGACGGCCCAGCGTATCGAAAAGATTCTCAAGAACACTTTTGAAAAAGGATTGCCATGAAAATCGCCCTTGCTGCCGATCACCGCGGTCATGGATTGAAGGAGAAGGTCTCGGTCTTTTTGAGTGAAAAGGGCCACGATGTCCTCGATATGGGGACCAACAGTGCCGCCAGTTGCGACTATCCGGATTTGGCATACCCGGCCGCCAAGTCCGTCGCCGAAGGTGCGTGCGATCGGGCCATCATGGTTTGCGGTAGCGGGATCGGAATGGACATATGCGCCAACAAGGTCCCGGGCGTCAGGGCGGCGCTGTGTCACGACGAG
>DAOVQV010000383.1 GCA_030628445.1 Phycisphaerae bacterium
AAGTGCTGCAAATACTTCTGCTTCGAGATCGACGAATCCGACACGTTCGAGGAGTTCGACGATATCCGCTGGTACCTCCACCACGAGGGCGTCTCGGTCCACATCGACGAGGGCGACTGGTATATCTCCATCGCCAATCCGTGCAAGATGCTCACGGGCGACAACCGGTGCGGAAACTACGACGACCGCCCGCTGATTTGCCGCAACTACACGCCCGAGACGTGCGACGATACGCCGGGCGGATACGACTACGACGCCGAGTTCAGTACGCCCGAGCAGCTCGAGGCCTACGCGGCGAAGGTCCTCGGGACAAAGGCGTACGAAAAAGCCAAAGCCCAGGCTCGCGCCAAGGCCGATGGAAAACGTAAGTTCAAAAAGCCCGTCCAGGCCGGTAAGAGAAAATAGGATTCGCCCGCCGCACCCGAAGGCAGCGAAGATGAAGATCCAGGGCGTCAAAGGAACGCGGGACTTTTATCCAGACGATATGCGCCTGCGGAATTGGATAACCGATACGTGGCGGGCTGTCTCTCTGCGCAACGGCTTCGAACAGTACGACTCGCCGATCTTCGAATATCTCGATCTGTTCACCATAAAAAGCGGAGAGGCGATCGCCGCCGAGCTGTTCAGCTTCACCGATAGGGCAGGGCGGTCCCTGGCGATCCGCCCGGAGACCACGCCAGCGCTGGCGCGAATGGTCAACGCCAGGATCAACTCCCTGCCGCGCCCGATCAAGTGGTTCACCATCCAGCGCTGCTGCCGCGCCGAGAACCCGCAGCGAGGCCGGCTGCGAGAGTTTTTCTGCTGGAACATCGACATCATCGGTTCCGACTCGCCGACAGCTGACGCGGAATGTGTTTTCGTAGCCACCGACGCGCTTACAGAGCTGGGCCTGACGCCTAAGGACGTGACAATCAGGTACTCGAGTCGAGCATTAACCGGCGCGCTGCTGCGGACGTTGGACTCGGGTTGTAAAGATACCGAAGCGATCTTCGCGGTCTTGGACAAACGACCAAAGGTTGACCCGGAGGGATTTGACCGGATGCTGAAGGGCGTGATCCCTAACGATGATGACCGTATGAAACTGCTGCGGTTCCTTGACATGAGACAGACCGACGCCACTGTGGCTGATTCCATCGCCAAGAACGTGGGTGTTACCGTCACCCAGGATATGATCAGCGCACAGGCGAACCTTCAGCAGTTCCAAAGGGCGCTGGACGGCCTTGGTGTGGGCCAGTGGTGCGAATACGACACGAATATCGTCCGCGGGTTGGCGTACTACACGGGTATCGTCTACGAGATCTTCGGGCGTGACGAATCGCTGCGGACCGTGGCCGGCGGGGGGCGGTACGACGATTTGTTGGGGGTCCTGGGCGGTCCGCAGGTCGGCGCGACGGGTTTCGGGATGGGCGACGTTGTGCTGGGGCTGTTGCTTCAGCAGAAGGGCAAGGCGCCCGAGCTTACGGGGGCGT
>DAOVQV010000343.1 GCA_030628445.1 Phycisphaerae bacterium
AGACCCCGGAGGCCACTACGTAGAACCCAATCGACACCGCCTTTTCACTCATCCATTCGGGGGCAGCCCCGGCGACGGGCAGATCGGCGATGCTTTCGCCCAGGCCACCCTCGGCGACCACGTTTGACAGGACGACGAGGATTCGGGAGTTGTCCACGCAGGAGCCCAGATGCAGGACCGGCGGAGCGCCCACGGCCCGGCAGATCTCCTGGATTCCCTCGCCTGCGTACTGTAGGGCCGCCTCGGGACACAGCAGTCCCGCCTTTGCGTCGGCGACGGCTGTGCAGCCCGTAACAGCCACCAGCACGTCGTTGGCGATCAATTCCTTCGTCATCGCCACGTGACCGTAATCGTGGCGATGCTTGGCGTTGTTGCAGCCGACGACGCCGGCGACCCCGCGAAGCCGCCCTGAGATTATCCCATCATTCAGCGGCCGGTAGCTCGGACGATACCGTCCGCCGAGCATGGTGAAAATGTTCTCGGCGGTAAACCCGGCGACCAAGGGGCTACTATGCTCGGGGATGCGGGCCGGAGACTTGCGGTTCGGGAAATTCTCGATCGCCGTGCGAACAATCCGCTTGGCTATCTCCAATGCCTTGGCTTCATCGAATTGTATGTGTTCGGCGTAGGGGAACTTAGCCTTCGGACTTGTTGAGATGAGCTTGGTGTGGTACTTCCCGGCGAGCTTCCCCAGGGCCGGCATGATGCACTGAACGTCGACGATCATCGCGTCGACAACACCGGTGGCGATCGCCAGCTCCTGCTGCAGGAAGTTACCGGCAATGGGAATCCCGTGCCGCATGAGGATCTCGTTGGCCGTGCAGCAGATCCCGCCGAGGTTGATCCCGCTTGCGCCTTTGCTCTTCGCCAGTTCCACCATCTGCGGATCCTGGGCGGCCGCGACGATCATCTCCGATAGAGTGGGCTCGTGACCGTGGACGATCACGTTGACCGCATCCGGATCCAGGATTCCCAGGTTCGCCCGGCTGCGCACCCATTCGGGTGTGCGGAACAGCACGTCCGACATCTCGGTGGCGATCATCGACCCGCCCCACCCGTCGGCCAGGCACGCGCGGACGCCCTGGAGGATGATGTTGACCGGATCGTTGTCCACACCAATGTGCGTCCTGTGCATGATCTCGACGATCTCGCGATCGATGCCGCGCGGCGTAACGCCGGCCTCTTTCCATCGCTTGCGCTGATCTTGCGGGGCGCGAGCGGCGAAGATAACCTCGCCATGCTGCTGGCCGAATTGGGAGAAGGCTTTCTCGGCGACCGCGCGGGTGATCTGGCGCAGCTTCTTACCTTCGGTGGAAACGCCCATCTCTTCGGAAAGGGCGCGGAGCTTGGGTTCATCCTTGACCTTGTAGTCGCATTTTTCGTCCTCAGCCGCCATCAGCAGCGTATGGGCTATGTCGCGGCCATGGTCGGAGTGCGCCGCCGCTCCGGATGCGATCATCCTCACCAGATTCCTCGCGGCTATGATCTCGGCGGTCGCGCCGCAGACACCTTCGGTGGCGCCTTCACCAAACGGATCGATCCGACAAGGTCCCATCGTGCAGTTGCGGCAGCAGATGCCCAGCTGGCCGAAGCCGCATTGGGGTTCCATGGCTTCTTGACGATCCCAAGCCACCGTAACTCCATCAGCGGCCACTACCTGGAGCATCTCTATGGTGGCGGGATCAACGCTTCGCTGCTCGGGTGATTTCACGGTTCACCTCTATCTGGATCCAGGCCCTGGGCGGTTAAGAATATCCCAAAAACCAACGCATGGACACACATGCCCCGCATAAGCTCTGCAGGACCATCCATTAACTTCGAGCAAACTACAAACACACAAGCGATGCAATGATAAGATATCAAAAGCGACACCTCGAAAGCAAAAACTTTCTGGTTTCTCAACCCGGTTTCCTTTCTGACGGATGCTCGTCGGCGCCGCCGGAAGGACTTGGTCCAAATCGGCGAAAGATTGTTGCGTGAGAAACTACTGAACTGGGGAGCACTTTAAGGTTTAATGTTCCGGTGATGCCCCGAGCGACCTCAACCCTGACAAGGAAGGCGAAGG
>DAOVQV010000261.1 GCA_030628445.1 Phycisphaerae bacterium
CTCCAGCGCGGTGCGGCTGACACACATACCGACGAGCATCGTCGTCCAGTGCCAAAACGAGCGATCTCAGCACAAGAACCGCGCCCAAGCTCAAAAGATGCTCGCCGCCAAGCTCTACCAGGCCGAGCAGGCAAAACGCGACGCCGAACTGGCCAAAATGTACAGCGATAAGGGGGAGATCGCCTTCGGATATCAGATTCGCTCGTACGTGCTGTACCCCTACCAGCTCGTGCGCGACGAGAGGACCGGCGCAAAGAACCCGCACACCGACAAGGTGCTGGACGGGGATATCCAGGAGTTCATCGACTCGTATCTTCGCCACCGGGCCGGGAAGCACCGGTAAATCTAACGGGCCGCGCTTCGAGAAGCTATCACAGCTCGGGACAGTAAGACCCCCGCCGTCCCGATCGCCCATACCCCTGCGCCGCAGATGTGCAACAAGCCCCTTACTGGAGGCCGGGCACCCGCCGCAGCGGCGGCAGCAAAGACCAACATCCCCCCGCTCGTAAGCACCGCCCAGGCGATCGAATCGGCCTTTGCCCTTCGCGGACCGGTGATGGCGCCGGCGAGCGCGGCGTGGACGATAAGCGTCATAAGGATCAGCACGATAATCTGGACTGAATACCCGGAGGCCGTGTACGTCCAGACCTCGAGGCGCCAGATGCTGCTGATAAGAAATCCCGCGAGCAACCAGACCGCCGCTAGGGGCGCCCGTCCGCGCCCGCAGAAAAACGCCCCGCCGGCCAATATGGCCGCCGAGACGACTCGCAGATCTCCGATCGGCCGGGTGGGAACCGGCGCCGCGGCGTGGTCCAGCACCCAGAGAGACCCACCCGCCGCCGCCAGTATGCCTGAGGCACAAAGCACCGCAAACAGCACCCGCCGCTGATTAAGCCGCCCGAATCGCCTGCGTATCAACTGGCCCTGAACAAGGACCAGCATTATCAGCGCATAGATGGCGGCGACAAGAAGCTTTCGCGTCACGGAAAAAGGCATGCCGACGGTCTCGGTGACGACGGGCCTGGTCTGCGCGGGCTGGGTCTCGGGAAGGTCCGAGCCGCCCTGCCCTTCAGATTCCACCGAGACAGTCGTGACAAGACGCCAGGATGCAAAGGTATCGTCGGGGACAACGACCGACCGGCCGTGCACAAATAACTGAAGGGACCACATAAGCGCCAGCGCCACACCCACCGTTGCGAAAACGCTGGGCACGCGCAGGCGGACGACAAGCAAGGCGTTGATCGCGCCTGCACCCCCCCCCCGCCGCAGCACCCCCCGCCATCGCCAGAACCGGCCAGACACCGACATTGATCAGCCCAGCCGTCACCAGACCACCCAACCCCGCCACAACCCAGACGCTCAGGTCAATTGCGCCGCACCGCAACGCCAGCAGAAAGCCCAGAGACATCAGCAAGTAGATCGAGGCCATCTGATCGGACGCACCGCGCATCGCTTCGTTAAACAGGTCCCGCTGGCCCTGCTCGCCCCAGATACCCCGCAGGGCGTCCGGACCGATCCCCCAGACAGGCAGCAGAATCGCCCCCAGGGCGATCAGCAGACCCACGCCGAGCAGATCGCGCAGCAATGGGTTCTGGGTCGACCCAGGCCGCAGTCTGTCCTCAAGCGATGACAAACCAATACTCCCTTACCGGAGTCAGATTCTGCGGGACGGGTCATGATTATGCAACGTTTCTGTCACCTTTGGGCGGGTAGATGCCGGTGAGCATCACAACCAACCCATCATTTGCGCAAGCAGAGGGCTGTATTCGATGAAGTTCTCCCAGGAGATATCCTACGGGACGCCATGGTCGCACCCGGAGATACAGCCACCGTCTCCGACCACCGGCCCGACGCGCGCAAGGGCCCGGGGGATCATGCGGAAAGCAACGCCGAGCGAGGGGTTCTCTGCAACCGTTAACGGCTCTAGTCCGCCACGGTGACGGGCGCAGCGAGTGCTTCGAAATCATCCACGACCGTCTGATCGCCGGAGCAAATCTGTTCGGTATACATACGAACCTCGGGGATGCGCCAGGCGAGCCAGTACTTGGCGACGTGCTTCTTCTGGTCCTTGGCGGCCGCCTGATCGCAGAACAATCCCGCAACGAGAAGGTAGATCGCCATATCCGTAAGCTTGCGGGCATAGAGGTCACGATACGTCGCGCCCGGTTGATCCTTGACGAACCCGACCGCCTTGTCCATCAACTCCACGCCTTGGTGGATCTGATCGATCAGCGGCGTGATTTCCGCGGACCAGTTCCTGCCGATCAGCTCTTCGATGACGGTCTTGGCGGTCCCGGAGACCACCCCGGCGACGGCGGCGAGGATCTGCAACTGAGTTGTACCTTCGTAGATGGTGGTGATCCTGCTGTCGCGCAGGTGCCTCTCGACGGGGTAGTCCCTCATGTATCCGCTCCCGCCCAACACCGCGACGGCGTCATTGCTGAGACGCATGGACATCTCCGAGGCATAGTACTTGCTCATCGGAGTCAGCAACTTGTTCATTCGCCCGTGTTTTCGCGACTCCTGACGTAGGGCCTTCCTTTCGTCCTTATCCTCGACATTCCCGAATTCGAGCTTCCGCAGGGCGCCGTATTCCAGGTCCACGCAGAAGCTGCTGTGGTAGGTCAGCGCCCGAGCGGCCTGTAGATCGACGCTCATCTTAACCAGCAGCTCGCGCACGGCCGGGAAGTTCTCAATCGCCGTGTCAAACTGCTTTCGACCGGCTGCGTAATCTCGGGCGACCCGATAAGCCGCCTCGGCGATACCCAGCGACTGGGCGGCGATCCCCACGCGAGCGCCGTTCATCAGGCTCATCACGTAAGTGATCAGTCCCCGCTGGCGTTCGCCGATCAGCCTAGCCGGCGCGTCGTCGAAAAATATCTCGCACGTCGGGGACCCGTGAATTCCCAGCTTGTCCTCCAGGCGGCGGATCTTCACCTTCGGGCCGCGCTCGACCAGCAGCAAACTGAGGCCCCTGCCATCCGTGATCTCAGGCTCGGACCGCGCCAGGACAAGCAGCACCTCCCCGCAGCCGTTCGTGATGAACCGCTTGAC